>NZ_JAWHNU010000082.1:0-21946 GCF_032582135.1 Pseudomonas syringae group sp. J309-1
AAATGCCCCGCATCTTTCGATGCGGAGCATTTTCTTAAATCTGAAAGGAGTTGGCTAGGTTTTCACACAGTCTGTGTAGGAGCGCGCTTGCCCGCGATAGCAATTTAAGCTTCACCAGCTTGCTCGCTGTCAGTTTTTTGAAGGCCCTGCGGCCCTTATCGCGGGCAAGCGCGCTCCTACAATTACAACCGCACATCCAACGCGGTTGGCAAGGTGGCTCCGGCAACGGATAATGCCCAGTTTTTCCACCCGCGCATCCAGGCGCTGCCGCGCTTGCGGTCGAAAGAGAGCATCATGAAAGACACCATTCGCCAGCTGATCCAACAAGCCCTGAGCCAACTCGTCACCGAGGGCGTCTTGCCAGAAGGCCTGTCGCCAGCGATTCAGGTGGAGAATGCCAAGGACAAGACCCACGGCGACTTCGCCAGCAACATCGCCATGATGCTTGCCAAGCCAGCCGGCATGAAGCCCCGTGATCTGGCTGAAAAGCTGATCGCCGCGCTGCCAGCCGACGAGCAGATCAGCAAAGTGGAAATCGCCGGTCCAGGCTTCCTGAATTTCTTCCAGAACACCCAGGCCTTGGCCGCACGCCTTGATGCCGCCCTGGCCGACGCCCAATTGTCGGTGCGCAAGAACGGCCCTGCACAGCGCACCGTGGTCGACCTGTCGGCACCGAATCTGGCGAAAGAGATGCACGTTGGCCACTTGCGTTCGACCATTATTGGCGACGGCGTTGCCAGCGTTCTGGAGTTTCTGGGCGACACGGTCATCCGCCAGAACCACGTGGGCGACTGGGGTACGCAATTCGGCATGCTGCTGGCTTATCTGCAAGAACAGCCAGCCACCAGCGACGAGTTGTCGGACCTGGAAGACTTCTACCGCGCGGCGAAAAAACGTTTTGACGAATCCGAAGAGTTCGCCGACCGCGCCCGTGGGCTGGTGGTAAAACTGCAGGCCGGTGACGCCGAATGTCTGAGTCTGTGGACCAAATTCAAAGACATCTCCCTGTCGCACTGCCAGAAAGTCTACGACCTGCTGAACGTCAAACTGACCCCGGCAGACGTGATGGGCGAGAGTGCTTACAACGATGATCTGGCCAACGTAGTTGCCGATCTGAAAGCAGCCGGCCTGCTGGTTGAGAGCGACGGCGCACAGTGCGTATTCCTCGAAGAATTCCGCACCGCAGACGACACCCCGCTGCCGGTCATCGTGCAGAAGGCCGGTGGCGGCTATCTGTACGCAACCACCGACCTGGCGGCTATGCGCTACCGGAGCAAGGTACTCAAAGCTGATCGTGTGCTGTATTTCGTCGACCAGCGTCAGGCGTTGCACTTCCAGCAAGTCTTCGAAGTCGCGCGCCGCGCCGGTTTCGTTCACGAAGGCATGCAACTGGAACACATGGGCTTCGGCACCATGAACGGCGCCGACGGCCGTCCGTTCAAGACCCGCGATGGCGGCACGGTCAAACTGATTGACCTGCTCGAAGAAGCCAAGGAGCGTGCCTACACTCTGGTGAAGGAAAAGAACCCTGAGCTGCCTGAAGACGAACTGCGCACCATCGCCAAGGCGGTGGGTATCAGTGCGGTGAAGTACGCCGACCTGTCCAAGCATCGGGCCAGCGATTACAGCTTCAACTTCGACCAGATGCTCAGCTTCGAAGGCAATACCGCGCCTTATCTGCTGTATGCGTACACACGGGTTGCGGGTGTGTTCCGTAAACTCGGTACGCCGTTTGATGCCAGCAAGGGCCAGATCGTCCTTGAGGCGCCACAAGAGCAGGAGCTGGCTGCACGCCTGGCGCAGTTTGGGGAAATCCTCAACAACGTCTCCGAAAAGGGCACGCCTCACGTTCTGTGCGCTTACCTCTACGATCTAGCGGGATTGTTCTCCAGCTTCTACGAGAACTGCCCTATCCTGGCTGCCGATAATGCCGAACAACAGCAGAGCCGTTTGCGCCTTGCTGCATTGACTGGCCGCACCCTCAAGCAAGGCCTGCAACTGTTGGGTCTGGAAACACTGGAGCGTATGTAAGTTGGCTGCCGCGAAAAAGAAACCTGCTCCCAAGCGCGGCGCCAGCCGTTATCAGGCACCCGCGAAGAAGCCGATTCCTGGATGGCTGTGGCTGGCGATCGGCCTCAGCGTCGGTGCATTTGTCGTCTTCCTGATGAAGCTCGAACCCGGTGGCGATGACATCAAGCGGGTCCGGGCGGATGCCAAGGCGGCGAAAATCGCCGAAGCGAACAAGACGCCGCCGAGCCCGACAGCACCGGTGAAGCCCAAGTACGACTTCTACACGCTGCTGCCGGAATCGGAAGTCATCGTGCCTAACGAGGCCGTGCCTGAGAAAACTCCGCCACCTGTGGTTGCGCCGGTCACGCCTGAACAGGCGGCGAAAATTGATACCGCACGCGCACAAGCGGCACTTAGCGGCCTGACGCCGCCACCGGCACCGCCTGTGGTCAAACCGGCTGCAGTGACGCAGTTCTTCCTGCAAGCGGGCTCGTTCCGCAAGAAAGAAGACGCCGACAAAGTGCGCGCGCAGATCATCCTGCTCGGCCAGACCGCCGCCGTGGAATCCGGGACCGTCAAAGAGGAAACCTGGTACCGCGTACTGGTTGGCCCGTTCAGCAACCGTGAGCAACTGACCGTTGCCCAGAAGCAACTGGCGACCGGTGGTTTTAGTAACTTGTTGTTGCAGCAACGTAGTAAATAATTACCCAATTGGTAGGAGCGCGCTTGCCCGCGATCGGCTGCGAAGCAGTCGTAGAAATAGTGAGCCCACTATTGTTTGAAGGTCCTTCGGCCCTTATCGCGGGCAAGCGCGCTCCTACCGGCAATGCCCAACCACTCATCCCCCGTGGTTGAAATCCCCTTCCACACCCCCATATGAGTTTTCACCAGGGCATTTTCGCCCCGCTGTGTGGAGACTCTCCCTTGACCACCATCGTTTCAGTTCGCCGCCACGGCAAAGTCGTCATGGCTGGCGACGGCCAGGTTTCTCTGGGCAACACCGTCATGAAAGGCAACGCCAAGAAAGTGCGTCGCCTGTATCACGGCGAAGTGATTGCCGGTTTCGCTGGCGCTACGGCCGACGCGTTCACTCTTTTCGAACGTTTTGAAGGGCAACTTGAAAAGCACCAAGGTCATCTGGTGCGTGCCGCCGTTGAACTCGCCAAAGACTGGCGGACCGACCGCTCCCTGAGCCGTCTGGAGGCCATGCTGGCCGTCGCCAATAAAGATGCTTCGCTGATCATCACCGGCAACGGCGACGTCGTTGAACCCGAAGATGGCCTAATTGCCATGGGTTCTGGCGGTGCTTTCGCACAGGCCGCTGCCCGCGCCCTACTGCAAAAAACTGACCTGTCGGCGCGTGAAATTGCCGAAACCGCACTACATATCGCTGGCGATATCTGCGTGTTCACCAACCACAACATCACCATTGAGGAGCAGGACCTCGCTGAATAAGCCTCGTAATGGTCGCTGCAATCAGCGGCCATATCGACCTTGAATCAGCTGGAGGACCGCCAAATACCATGTCAATGACTCCCCGTGAAATTGTCCACGAACTGAACCGCCATATCATCGGCCAGGACGATGCCAAGCGCGCCGTCGCCATTGCCCTGCGTAACCGCTGGCGCCGGATGCAGTTGCCGGAAGAACTGCGCGTTGAAGTAACGCCCAAGAACATCCTGATGATCGGCCCGACTGGTGTCGGTAAAACCGAGATCGCTCGTCGTCTGGCCAAACTGGCCAACGCGCCGTTCATCAAGGTCGAAGCGACCAAATTCACCGAAGTCGGTTATGTCGGCCGCGACGTTGAGTCGATCATTCGTGATCTGGCCGACGCGGCGATCAAGCTGCTGCGCGAACAGGAAATCATCAAGGTTCGTCACCGCGCCGAAGACGCTGCTGAAGATCGCATCCTCGACGCCCTGCTGCCTCCAGCCCGCACAGGTTTCCAGGAAGAAGCCGCGCCGAGCAACGATTCCAATACCCGTCAGCTGTTCCGCAAGCGCCTGCGTGAAGGTCAGCTGGACGACAAGGAAATCGAGATCGAAATAAACGAAGCCGTTGGTGTCGACATTTCCGCGCCACCGGGCATGGAAGAAATGACCAACCAGCTGCAAAGCCTGTTTGCCAACATGGGAAAGGGCAAGAAGAAGAGCCGCAAGCTCAAGGTCAAAGAAGCGTTCAAGCTGGTACGGGAAGAAGAAGCGGGTCGCCTCGTTAACGAGGAAGAACTCAAGGCCAAGGCGCTGGAAGCCGTCGAACAGCACGGCATCGTGTTCATCGACGAAATCGACAAGGTCGCAAAGCGCGGCAATGTGGGTGGTGCCGACGTTTCCCGCGAAGGCGTACAGCGTGACCTGCTGCCGCTGATCGAAGGCTGCACGGTCAATACCAAACTGGGCATGGTCAAAACCGACCACATCCTGTTCATCGCGTCCGGCGCTTTCCACTTGAGCAAGCCGAGCGATCTGGTGCCTGAGCTGCAAGGCCGTCTGCCGATCCGCGTTGAACTCAAGGCGCTGTCGCCACAGGACTTCGAACGTATCCTCAGCGAGCCACATGCGTCCCTGACCGAGCAATACTGCGCGCTGCTGAAAACCGAAGGCTTGAACATCGCGTTCGAAGCCGACGGCATCAAGCGCCTGGCCGAGATTGCCTGGCAGGTCAACGAGAAGACTGAGAACATCGGTGCACGTCGCTTGCACACCCTGCTTGAGCGCCTGCTTGAGGAAGTGTCGTTCAGCGCCGGTGATCTGGCGACAGATCCGGATGCAGCGCCGATTCGCATCGATGCAGAATACGTGAACAGTCATCTTGGCGAACTGGCCAAGGATGAGGATCTGTCGCGGTATATCCTTTAACGCCGGACGCTCCCCCGTGCAGACAGTGTGAAAACTACTACGCTCGGCAATACTGCGTTAAAAACAGGCGAAAAATGCTCATTTAGAACACCTAGACTCCGCTTTTTCGCCTGTTTTTGCCTTGTCTTGCCGTCGCTCGCTACGTTTTCACACAGTCTGCGTGGGAGCGAATTCATTCGCGAAAGGGCCATCACATCTTGCATCATCAGTGCCTGACACGACGCCTTCGCGAATGAATTCGCTCCCACGGTAATACGTTCGAACGTAACGGCCTTTACATGACCCGAATCCCCACCGCCATCCAGCTCCACAAAGCCTCGAAAACCCTGACACTCAAGTACGGGCAGGACGAGGAATATCACCTGCCTGCTGAGTTCCTGCGGGTACATTCGCCGTCTGCCGAAGTTCAGGGCCACGGCAAGCCGATCCTGCAATTTGGCAAACTCGGGGTTGGCCTGACCAAGGTCGAACCGGCTGGTCAGTACGCACTGAAATTGACCTTCGACGACGGTCATGACAGCGGATTGTTCACTTGGGAATACCTCTACGAACTAGCGCAACGCCAGGAAGACCTGTGGAATGACTATTTGCTTGAGCTGAAAAACGCAGGCAAATCCCGCGACCCTTCTGAGCAAGTCATCCGGCTCATGCTCTAACCCGTGCTCCACAGCCGCCCGGCGTTTTAGGACGCGCTTTCTAATTCCTTTTGTTTGAATGTGCCGCGCAGCGGCCAATGACGGGTGCTGCTTGCGATTTTTCGCAATCTCGCGTAACCAATGGTTCTGGCAAGTTCCCTGCATCTTCGAATGCAGTGAAAGGGTGAGCGGTAAAGCCGTCGTATAAAGCGCAGCGCTTGTTACGAATAAACGCGGCCCCAAGGGAAATTGATTTCAGCCATCATGGTTCACCCGAGCAGTAGTACCGGCATTTGCCTGTGTCACTGATTCACAGGGAAGCGGTACTCACATCAGGACAATGGAGCGTCGTGAATGAGTAGCAGAAACAACGATGACCTGCAGCAACAAGCCTCGGAACACACACTGGGTTTGAACCCGGTCGTTGGTCTGCGGCGCAAGGACTTGCTGACCACTGCCCGCATGGTCCTGCGCCAAGCCCTGAAACAACCCTTTCACAGTGCAAAGCACGTCGCCAGTCTGGGCGTTGAACTCAAAAACGTGTTGCTGGGCAAATCAGCGCTCCAGCCAGCCCCGGAAGACCGACGCTTCAACGATCCGGCCTGGAGCCAGAATCCGGTTTATCGTCGTTATCTGCAGTCCTACCTGGCGTGGCGCAAGGAGCTGCATGACTGGATCGGCGACAGCAATCTCTCTCCTCAGGAAATCAGTCGCGGGCACTTCGTAATCAATCTGATGACCGAAGCCATGTCGCCCACCAACACCGCCGCCAATCCGGCCGCGATCAAACGCTTCTTCGAAACCGGCGGCAAAAGTATTCTTGATGGCCTGTCACATCTCGCCAAGGATCTGGTGCATAACGGCGGCATGCCCAGTCAGGTCAACATGGACGCCTTCGAAGTCGGCAAGAGTCTGGGCACCAGCGAAGGCTCGGTGGTGTTTCGCAACGACGTGCTGGAGCTGATTCAGTACAAGCCCATCACCGAGCAAGTGCATGAACGGCCGCTGTTGGTGGTGCCGCCGCAAATCAACAAATTCTACGTATTCGACCTGAGCCCGGAAAAGAGTCTGGCCCGCTTCTGCCTGCGCAGTAACGTGCAGACGTTCATTATCAGCTGGCGTAACCCGACCAAGGCGCAGCGTGAATGGGGCCTGTCGACGTACATCGACGCGCTCAAGGAAGCTGTCGACGTAGTCACCGCCATCACCGGCAGCAAAGACATCAACATGCTCGGCGCTTGCTCCGGCGGCATTACCTGCACAGCCCTGCTGGGACATTACGCGGCGCTGGGCGATCAGAAGGTCAATGCTCTGACCTTGCTGGTCAGCGTGCTGGATACCACCCTGGACACCGACGTCGCGCTGTTTGTCGATGAGCAGACCCTTGAATCGGCCAAGCGCCACTCCTATCAGGCTGGCGTGCTGGAAGGCAGCGATATGGCGAAAGTATTCGCCTGGATGCGCCCCAATGACCTGATCTGGAATTACTGGGTCAACAACTACCTGCTGGGTAACGAGCCTCCGGTGTTCGACATCCTGTTCTGGAACAACGACACCACTCGCCTGCCCGCTGCCTTTCACGGCGACCTGATCGAGATGTTCAAGAACAACCCACTGATCCGCCCCAATGCCCTTGAAGTGTGCGGTACGCCTATCGATCTCAAACAGGTCACCAGCGATGTGTTTTGCCTGGCAGGGACCAACGATCACATCACGCCGTGGGGCTCCTGTTACAAATCCGCACGACTGTTCGGCGGAAAGACTGAATTTGTTCTGTCCAGCAGCGGCCATATCCAGAGCATTCTCAACCCGCCCGGTAACCCCAAGGCACGCTACATGACCAACAGCGAAATGCCGGTTGATCCAAAGGCCTGGCAGGAAAACGGCACCAAGCACACCGATTCCTGGTGGCTGCACTGGCAGAGCTGGCTAAGCGAGCGCTCTGGAAAGATGAAGAAGTCTCCCACTAGCCTGGGCAACAAGACCTTTGCGCCCGCAGAAGCATCTCCGGGGACCTATGTGCACGAACGCTAAGGGCTGATGCGACGGGTGGAGTCAGGAATGGCCAGACGTTGCCGTTAAAACGATAGATGTATCGATACCCCTGTAGGAGCGCGCTTGCCCGCGATAGCGTCAGTTCAGACACCGATATGTTGCGGCTGAGATCGAATCGTCCGGATGCGGCCCAGAACAAGCGCGCTCCTACAGACCGTCTCGATTGATTACCTGGCCAAAGCGCAGGACGGCTTTTCCAGCGGTTTAACCCACAGGGCTTCGCGCATGCCGCAACCGTTTATTTTTCGCACTATCGATCTGGATGGCCACAGCATCCGAACCGCTGTACGCCCAGGCAAGAGTCACCTGACTCCGCTGCTGATTTTCAATGGCATAGGCGCCAACCTGGAGTTGGTGTTCCCGTTCGTTGATGCGCTGGACCCGGACCTGGAAGTCATCGCTTTTGATGTGCCCGGCGTCGGTGGCTCCTCGACGCCCAGTCGCCCGTACCGCTTTCCCGGTCTGGCAAAACTGGCGGCGCGCATGCTCGATTATCTGGACTATGGCCAGGTCAACGCTATCGGCGTTTCATGGGGCGGCGCGCTGGCTCAACAGTTCGCCCACGACTACCCGGAGCGCTGCAAAAAACTGGTACTGGCGGCGACATCAGCCGGTGCAGTGATGGTGCCTGGCAAACCCCGAGTGCTCTGGTTGATGGCCAGCCCCCGGCGTTACATCCAGCCTTCCCATGTGATCCGCATTGCACCGGAAATCTACGGCGGCGCATTTCGGCGCGATCCTTATCTGGCCGCCAACCATGCGGCAAAGGTCCGTTCGTCCGGCAAGCTGGGCTATTACTGGCAACTGTTTGCGGGCATGGGCTGGACCAGCATTCACTGGCTGCACAAGATCCATCAGCCTACTTTGGTGCTGGCCGGCGACGACGATCCGCTGATCCCACTGATAAATATGCGCCTGCTGGCTTGGCGGATCCCCAATGCCCAGCTACACATAATCGATGACGGTCATTTGTTCTTGATCACTCGTGCCGAAGCCGTTGCGCCGATCATCATGAAATTCCTCCAGCAGGAGCGTCAGCGAGCCGTGATGCATCCGCATCCGACACCCAGCGCACGCTGATCATCACAGACAGAAAAGGATTCCCCGCACCGCAAATAAAGCGTCACTGACTGCGCCGGTTGAATGGAAGTTGTTCGGCGCAAAACGACGCATGCCCCGAGGAGCATGCGTCCGCAAAGATGTATCGGCACGACGAAGGAGTGTTGCCCCCATGCGAGAACGATCAGCCAAAAGCGCCGAGATCACACCGGCGACTTACATCAATGCACAAAGTGCGATCACCGGCCTGCGTGGCCAGGATTTGTTTTCAACATTACGCAAGGTTGCCGCCCAAGGTCTGCAGCATCCATTGCGTAGCGCCCGCCACGCATTGGCCCTCGGCAAGCAAGTCAGCCGTGTCGTGCTGCTGGGGGAAACGCCCTATCAGTTGCCCGCCCGAGATACCCGTTTCACAGACCCTACATGGACGTTGAATCCGCTGTACCGTCGCGGCTTGCAAACGTATCTGGCGTGGCAGCATCAGGTTAAACACTGGATCGATGACACCGACCTGTCCAAGGATGATCGCGACCGGGCGCACTTCATTTTCTCGCTGCTCAACGACGCTCTTTCTCCGTCCAACACCTTGCTCAACCCCATGGCCGTCAAAGAGCTGTTCAACAGCGGCGGCAACAGCGTGGTCAAGGGCATTGGCCACATGTTCGATGATCTGTTGCACAACAACGGCCTGCCACGACAAACCACTAAAGACGCCTTCGAAGTGGGTCGCACAGTGGCGGCCACCCAAGGCTCGGTGGTATTTCGCAACGAGCTGCTGGAGCTGATCCAGTACAAGCCGATGAGCGAAAAACAGTACGCAAGGCCGTTATTGATCGTGCCGCCGCAAATCAACAAGTTCTATATTTTTGACCTGAGCCCGGCCAACAGCTTCGTCCAGTACTGCCTGAAGAACGGCTTGCAGACCTTCATGATCAGTTGGCGAAATCCGGATGTCCGGCACCGTGAATGGGGCTTGTCCACCTACGTTCAGGCCACCGAAGAAGCGATGGCCGCATGCCGGTCCATCACTGGCGCCAAGGACGTGAATCTGGTCGGTGCCTGTGCAGGTGGGCTGACCATCGCCGCGCTGCAAGGGCACTTGCAAGCGAAGCGGCAACTGCGCAAAGTCGCCAGCGCGACATACATGGTCAGCCTGCTGGACAGCCAGATCGACAGCGCTGCGACGTTGTTCATCGATGAAACGACTCTTGAAGCTGCCAAGCGTCGCTCGTATCAGCAAGGCGTGCTGGACGGTCGGGACATGGCGAAAATCTTCGCCTGGATGCGCCCGAATGATTTGATCTGGAGTTACTGGATCAACAATTACCTGCTGGGCAAATCCCCGCCCGCCTTCGACATTCTGTACTGGAACAACGACAGCACCCGCCTGCCCGCCGCATTGCACGGCGATCTGCTGGACTTCTTCAAACACAACCCGCTGACTCACCCTGGCGGACTGGAAGTCTGTGGCACCCCCATTGATCTGCAGAAGGTGACCGTGGACAGCTTCAACGTCGCAGGCATCAACGATCACATTACGCCATGGGACGCGGTCTATCGCTCGACACTGCTGCTGGGCGGCGACCGGCGCTTTCTGCTGTCCAACAGTGGTCACGTGCAGAGCATTCTCAACCCGCCGGGTAACCCTAAAGCCAACTATGTCGAGAACAGCAAACTCAGCAGCGATCCACGGGCATGGTATTACGACGCGCAGAAACATGAGGGTAGCTGGTGGCCTGCCTGGCTGGAATGGATACAAGCCCGGTCCGGCACCCAGCGCGAAACCCAGATGGCACTGGGTAACGCAATGCATCCGGCGATGGAAGCAGCGCCGGGGACTTATGTGCATGTTCGGTAGGGTCGCGAAATTCAAAACCTCCTTGTGGGAGCGAATTCATTCGCGAATGCGGCCTTATCGACGACGAATATGTATCGAATGTACTAGCCCCTTCGCGAATAAATTCGCTCCCACAGATTTATAACCTGCTTAATCCGCCCCCTGACAAGAAGACCGGATGAAAACCCGCGACCGAATCCTTGAATGTGCCCTGACGTTATTCAATCAACAGGGCGAGCCCAATGTCTCCACGCTGGAAATTGCCAACGAACTGGGCATCAGTCCCGGCAATCTTTACTACCACTTCCACGGCAAAGAGCCCTTGGTGCTGGGTCTTTTCGAGCGCTTCCAGGCAGAGCTTTCGCCCCTGCTGAACCCGCCCGAAGACGCGCAACTGGCCGCCGAAGATTACTGGCTGTTCCTGCACTTGATCGTCGAGCGACTGGCCGACTACCGCTTCCTGTTTCAGGACCTGTCCAACCTGGCGGGGCGATTGCCCAAACTGGCTCGCGGTATTCGCAGCCTGCTCAATAGCCTCAAACGCACGCTGGCGTCGTTACTGGCACGCCTGAAAGCTGAAGGCCAGGTGGTCAGCGATACCCAGGCTTTGGGGCAACTGGTGGAGCAAATCACCATGACCCTACTGTTCTCGCTGGATTACCAACGGATTCTGGGTCGCGAAGCTGAAGTACGGGTGGTGGTCTACCAGATCATGATGCTCGTCGCACCACACCTGACGCCGGGTTCACGGCATGCGGCGCAGCAATTGGCGATGCATTATCTGGAGGAGTGATTTCTCGCAGTACTGACAGTTCTTCAGGCAGCGGCTCTGCCTCTGACACTCTGCGTTGGCGCAACAAACACATATCCCTGTGGGAGCTGGGCTGGCCCGCGATAGGGTCAACTTTATTTACAGGCATGCACCGAGTTATCGTTTATCGCGGGCCAGCCCAGCTCCCACAGGGATTGCATTTGAGCCCCAATAAAAAAGCCCGACCTGCTTTGCGCAGGTCGGGCTTTTCGCTTTACAGCCCTTGAATCAGGACTGACTTGCGGGTGTCGACGGTGCAGCCGATGCCGGTGCGGCGGCGGTATTGGTCGCAGCGGGTGCAGGTGTTGCTGCTGGTGTGGCAGCGGGTTTCGGAGCCGGCTTGGCGGCTGCCTTCGGTGCCGCTTTCGGCGCAGCAGGTTTCTTGGCTGCAGTCGGTTTCTTCGCCGCAGCCGGTTTGCTGGCCGCTACAGACTTGGCCTTGGTCGCGGTTTTAGTAGCAGCCTTGTTAGCGGCGGCAACGGGTTTGGCCGCTGCTGCTTTCACTGCCGGTTTGGCTGCAGCGGTTTTCGCGGCAACTTTGTCGGCGGCTTTGGCGACCGGTTTCGCAGCGGCTTTCACCAGTGGCTTGGCCGTAGTTTTAGGTGCCGGTTTGGACGCCGCGGCCTTGGAAGTCGAAGCTCTGGAAGCCGGCGCTTTTGAAACAGGAGTCACTGAAGCACCTGTCAGCTTCTCGATCTGTTTTGTCAGCAGATCGACCTTGCTGTGCAGAGCCTTAACTTCGTTACGGCTAGGTACGCCCAAACGCGAAATGGCGCTGTTCAGACGCTTGTCGAAAGCCCCCTCCAGCTCACTCCACTTGCCCATCGCGAGGTCTTTGACATCGCCCACCCGGGACTTCGCAGCCTTGGCAGAATCCTTGGCGGAATCGACTTGTTTCTCGACCTCAACCTTGGTCTGCTTCTCGGCTTTTTCGCCGTCTTTGACCAGCGTTTCAAAAAGCTTACTGCCGTCATTGCTGATCTTGGAGTAAGCGCCTAAACCAGCCAGCCAGATTTGGCGGGAGTATTTCTCCACCTCGCCAATCCAGGAGCTGCCTTCTTTCTCGATTTTTTTCTTGCCAGCCATCCTGCTCTCCTTATTGTTTACGCGCGACACGTTCAAGCAATGCCGTCAGCTCATCGAGCTTAGCAGACAGTGTCTCCACGTCATGTTTAGACGGTATACCGATGCGATTCAAGGCGCTGGCGACCCGCCGATCGAAAGCGCTTTCGATTTTATCGAGTTGCACCTCGACCCGACCCTTCACTGAAGTCAGCTCATCTTTAGCCGAATCGATCTCGCTATTAGCGGCATCGACCTTTTCGTCGATCACTTTTTTGGCTTTCTTTTCGGTCTGCTCACCCGCTTTGACCAGCTCCTTGAAGTACTCAGCGCCCTCCTGACCGGCCCACGAATAAGCGCCCAGCCCGGCCAGCCAGACCTTGCGGGCATACAGGCGAACGTCGGAGACCGAACTGTTTTCTTCGTCTTTGATTTTTTTCTTCAACGTAACTTTGGCCATGGTGCACCTCACGCTCGAATGTTTGAGGATCACCCCCAGGGACAACGGGGCATGGACACGAAAGTAGTCGGAAAAATTAGAAAGCTCACCCTAGGTTTGGGTGATGTTGAAGGGATGTAGGAAGCAGGTGTAAGAATCCACTGGAGTGCGATCACCTGTAGGAGCCAACTTGTTGGCGAGAGGCCCGTGAGCCAGAAAATCGCATCGCGAACAAGTTCACTCCTACAAGAAAAGCGCGATCAAGCAACCAGCGCTTTATCCAGTTGCCGCTCGACCTCTGCCTGAATCTGTCCGCTCATGGCCGACAGGAAAAAATTAAGCTCCAGGTTAACCCGCACAAAATCCTCTCCGACATCGACCGAGCCTTTGGCGCCCTTGCCTTCAAGCTTGACGACGTCGCCGCTCCACTCGTGCTCGATGCCGTATTTGTCGGCCAGCTTCTCGACCAGCAGCTCAGCCTTCTCGCGAGCCTTTTCCTTGCCCAGCGAATGCGGGCGTTCAACAGTAATCTTGGCCATTCGATGGCTCCTTCAGCGCAAGGTCAATCGTGGGGCAACTATACCAGCCGACCCGGATGAAGAAACTGTTGGCGATGAGCCTTGTCAAGACAAAGCCAGCCACGACGATTAGAATGGCAACACTTTATTCCGGTGAACGCGATATGAATGATCCGCGCAAAGGCAGCGATGCCGAACCTACTACTCACTTCGGCTACAAAAATGTGCCGGAAAGCCAGAAGGCAGAGAAAGTTGCGGAGGTGTTCCACTCCGTCGCAGCCAAGTACGACTTGATGAACGACCTGCTGTCCGGTGGCATGCATCGCCTCTGGAAGCGCTTCGCTATTGAACTCTCCGGTGTTCGTACCGGCAACCGCGTGCTGGACATTGCGGGCGGTACAGGCGACCTGACCAAAAAGTTTTCTCACTTGGTCGGCCCGACTGGCGAAGTGGTGCTGGCTGACATCAACGCCTCCATGCTCAAGGTCGGTCGTGACCGTCTGCTGGACCTGGGCGTGGCAAGCAACGTCAAATTTGTTCAGGCCGACGCAGAAAAGCTGCCGTTCCCTGACAACCATTTCGACTGCGTGACCATCGCCTTCGGCCTGCGCAACGTGACCCACAAGGAAGATGCGCTGCGCTCGATGCTGCGCGTACTCAAGCCGGGTGGCCGTCTGTTGGTGCTGGAGTTCTCCAAGCCGACCAACAAGCTGATGTCCAAGGCCTATGACGCTTACTCGTTCGCGTTCATGCCGCTGATGGGCAAACTGGTCACCAATGACTCGGAAAGCTACCGCTATCTGGCCGAATCGATCCGCATGCACCCGAATCAGGAAACCCTGAAGTCGATGATGGTCGAAGCCGGTTTTGACCGCGTGACCTACCACAACATGACCGCAGGCGTCGTGGCACTGCATCGCGGCATCAAACCCTGATGTTGCTCAGCGGCTTGCTCGCCAGCGTCGAGCACGGCATCAACCGCATGTTGCGTCTGGACAGCACCGCATTGCCACGTCTTGAGCGCCTGTCGGGCAAGGTGATTGCGGTGGATTGCCGAAATCCTTCGCTACAGCTGTTCATTCTGCCCAGCGACGAAGGCCTGCTGCTGGCCTCGCACTGGGAAGTTGAAGCGGATTGCACCCTGCGCGCCCCGGCCGCCAGCCTGATGCGTCTGGCGGTGAGCAAGGACAAGAGCGCCGTGCTGCATGGCCCCGATGTCGAGCTGGATGGGGACAGTAGCGTATTACTGGAACTGGTCGGGATCCTTCAGGACCTCGAGCTGGACTGGGAATACGAGCTATCCCGCTGGCTTGGTCCGGTGGCAACCACCTTACTGGGTGATCATTTGCGCAGCCGCGCGCGCTGGAGCAAAGACAGCTTCGCCAACCTCAGCCAGAACCTTGCCGACTACCTGAACGAGGAGTCGCGCACCCTGGTGGGTAAACACGAAGCCGAAGCACGCTTTGCCGAACTCGACCGGATCAAACTTGATCTGGAACGCCTTGAGGCGCGCTTTGAGCGCCTCGCCCAACCCTCTGACTCCAGCGATAACGCATGAAGCTGCTTGCCGTCCGCCGTTTGTTTCGTATCCAGCGTGTCGTGATCCGCTACCGTCTCGATGACCTGCTGTTCGCCCTGCCGCTGCCGTGGTGGATGAAGGCCACGCGCTTTGTCATGCCGTGGCGTTTGCTGCCGCGCAACAACGCCGAGCTGCCCCGCGGTGCGCGTCTGCGTCTGGCGCTACAGGACCTTGGGCCGATCTTCATCAAGTTCGGCCAAATCCTGTCTACCCGCCGCGATCTGCTGCCAGAGGACATCGCTGACGAGTTGATGCTGTTGCAGGACCGCGTTCCGCCGTTCGATCCGCAAGTCGCGATCAAGCTCATCGAAGAACAACTGGGCGCGAAGATCAGCGAGGTGTTCAGTCGCTTCGACGTCACGCCACTGGCTTCGGCTTCGGTGGCGCAGGTCCACGCCGCGCAACTGAAAAGTGGCGAAGAAGTCGTGGTCAAGGTTGTGCGTCCGGGCCTCAAGCCGATCATCGGCCAAGACCTGGCATGGCTGTTCATACTGGCGCGCACAGCTGAGCGGATGTCCGCCGATGCCCGCCTGTTGCACCCGGTGGACGTGGTCGCCGACTACGAGAAAACCATTTACGACGAACTGGACCTGCTGCGTGAAGCGGCCAACTCCAGTCAGTTGCGTCGCAACTTCGAAGGCTCGGACCTGCTCTACGTGCCCCAGGTTTACTGGGACTGGTGCCGTCCGAAGGTGCTGGTCATGGAGCGCATCTACGGGATTCAGGTCAACGATCTGGCAACCCTGGCGGATCAACGCACCGACATGAAGTTGCTGGCCGAACGCGGTGTTGAGATTTTCTTCACGCAGGTATTCCGCGACAGCTTTTTCCACGCCGATATGCACCCCGGCAATATTTTCGTCAGCACGGTCAACCCGTGGAGCCCGCAATACATCGCTATCGACTGCGGGATCGTCGGCAGCCTGACTCCGGAAGATCAGGATTATCTGGCCCGTAACCTGTTTGCCTTCTTTAAACGTGATTATCGTCGCGTTGCGCAATTGCACATTGATTCGGGCTGGGTGCCTGCGGAAACCAAACTCAACGAGTTTGAAGCCGCGATTCGGACTGTATGCGAGCCGATTTTCGAGAAGCCGCTCAAGGATATTTCCTTCGGTCAGGTACTGATGCGCCTGTTCCAGACCGCACGACGCTTCAACATGGAAGTCCAGCCGCAGCTCGTTCTGCTGCAGAAGACCCTGTTGAACATCGAAGGGCTGGGCCGTCAGTTGTATCCCGACCTGGATCTGTGGAGCACCGCGCAGCCGTTTCTGGAACGCTGGATGCGGGATCGCGTCAGCCCGAAAACACTGTTTGGCAACCTGCAGTCCCAGGTCGAGCAGATTCCGCATCTGGCCAACATGACCCGGGACCTGTTGGAGCGCATGTCGCAACCTCACCGGACTGATCCGCCGCCACCGTGGCGTGAACGCGGTGACGGTTGGGCATTGCGCCTGCTGGGTTCGGCGCTGCTGGCCGGAGGTGCGGTCATGGCCTCGACGCTGGTCGCGGAAGGTACGGCGCTGGTCGCACCACTCGCCTGGCCTGCATGGATCATGCTGGTGGCTGGCCTGTATCTGGTCATCCGCCGATAGCCAGCGGCGCTGCCCGCTGGCACACTGTTGAATCCGCCGAGGCCTGAAGCCCGGCTGCCGGAGTAGATATGAAAGACTGGCTGGACGAAATCAAGTGGGACAGCGACGGTCTGGTGCCTGCCATTGCTCAGGATCACAAGACCGGACGTGTTCTGATGATGGCGTGGATGAACCGCGAGGCCCTGAGTCTCACCGCCGCAGAGAATCGTGCAATCTATTGGTCGCGTTCGCGTGGCAAACTCTGGCGCAAAGGCGAAGAATCGGGCCATGTGCAGAAGCTTCATGAACTGCGTCTGGACTGCGACGCCGATGTGATCATCCTGATGGTCGAGCAGATTGGCGGCATCGCTTGCCATACCGGGCGCGAAAGCTGCTTCTATCGCGTCTACGAAGACGCCGCCTGGAAGACCGTCGAACCGGTCTTGAAAGATCCTGAAGCTATTTATCACGCAGGACACTGAAACATGACTGATACCTTGACCCGCCTGGCCGAAGTGCTGGAGTCGCGCAAAGGTGCCGCTGCCGACAGTTCCTATGTCGCCAGCCTGTATCACAAGGGATTGAACAAGATTCTGGAGAAGGTCGGCGAAGAGTCGGTCGAAACCATCATTGCCGCCAAGGATGCCGCTGTCAGCGGCGATTGCAGCGATGTCATCTACGAAACTGCTGACCTGTGGTTTCACAGCATGGTGATGCTTGCTGCACTGGGTCAGCACCCACAAGCAGTGCTGGATGAACTGGACCGCCGTTTCGGCTTGTCCGGGCATGCGGAAAAAGCCGCACGCACAGCTGACTGACCTTCACTTTTCGAGCTTGAAATTTCTACGAGGATTGCTTCATGGGTATTTTTGACTGGAAACACTGGATCGTCATCCTGGTTGTCGTGGTACTGGTGTTCGGCACCAAGAAGCTCAAGGGTCTGGGCAGCGATGTCGGTGAGTCGATCAAGGGCTTTCGCAAAGCCATGAACGATGATGAGAAACCTGCCGAGCAGCCGCCGGTGCAGCCTCAGCAACCGCCGCAAGCAGCGCCACAGGGCTCGCCCCTGAACCAGCCGCATACCATCGACGCGCAAGCGCATAAAGTCGAAGAGCCAATCCGCAAAGACTAGGTCGTATTGAATGTTTGGTATCAGCTTCTCTGAACTGCTGCTGGTCGGCCTCGTCGCCTTGCTGGTGCTTGGCCCTGAGCGTCTGCCCGGCGCTGCGCGTACCGCTGGCCTCTGGATAGGCCGGCTGAAGCGCAGCTTCAATGCGATCAAACAGGAAGTTGAACGCGAAATCGGCGCCGACGAAATCCGTCGGCAACTGCATAACGAGCACATCCTGTCGCTGGAAGAAGAAGCGCGCAAGATCATGTCTCCGCAGCAGCCCCCGGCCAACCCGCCTCCGGCAACCGAACAGACGCCCGCTGAGCCGGTGGTTTCGACTATTCCGAACACGCCGTCTGTGACACCTGCCGCTGATCTGGGGCCGGCCGCTCCGGCGGGCACTACGCCCGCTGCTGAACCGACGCCCCATGTCGCGACTGAACCTGCGCACGTGTCGCCAGCGACGCCAGCACCCAACGCACCCTCCGCCAACGATTCGTCACTGCCACCGCGAGCCCCATGAGCGATATTCCGGAAAATGACCAGCAAATGCCGCTGGTCTCGCACCTCACAGAACTCCGTTCGCGCCTGCTGAAATGCGTCCTGGCGATTTTCGTGATCTTCGCCTGTCTGTTCTACTTCACCCAGAAGATCTACACCTTCGTTTCGGCACCGCTCCGGGTTTTCCTGCCGGAAGGTGCAACGATGATCGCCACCGATGTGGCCTCGCCGTTCATCACGCCGTTCAAGCTGACCATGATGGTGGCGCTGTTCCTGGCCATGCCGGTGATCCTGCATCAGATCTGGGGCTTTATCGCACCGGGCCTGTACAAGCATGAGAAGCGCGTCGCGGTACCGCTTTTGGTGTCGAGCATCATCCTGTTCTATTCGGGCATGGCCTTCGCTTATTACCTGGTCTTCCCGCTGATATTCCACTTCTTCGCCAGCGTGACGCCGGAAGGCGTGTCGATGATGACGGACATCGCCAGTTATCTGGACTTCGTCATGACGCTGTTCTTTGCCTTCGGTGTAGCGTTCGAGATTCCGGTAGCCGTCGTGCTCCTGGTGTGGATCGGCATCGTTGACGTGAAGTACCTGAAAAAGATCCGCCCTTACGTGATCATCGGTTGCTTCGTGGTCGGCATGATTCTGACCCCGCCCGACATCTTCTCCCAGACACTGCTGGCTGTGCCGATGTGGCTGTTGTTCGAGATCGGGGTGTTGTGCAGTTCCATGATCACCAAGCGCGGCGATCATGCCGACGACCAGCCCGAAGAAGACAAGCAAGACCAGCCGCCCGCGACTCAGCCGTGAACCTGCTGCTTCTCGAAGACGCCGACTTTGTTGCGGCTGACAGGGTCGTACTGCGCGACAGACGCCTCAAGCATATGCAAGAGGTGCATCGCGCAGAAGTTGGCGACAGCCTGCGTGTCGGCCGTATTGGCGGCTTGCTGGGCAGCGCTGAGCTGCTGCGGCTTGAGGCACATGAAGCCGAGCTACGCATCACCCTCGACAGCGCCCCGCCCGCCAAACTGCCGTTGACCCTGTTGCTCGCCCTGCCCCGCCCGAAAATGCTGCGCCGGGTGTTTCAGACAGTGGCGACCATGGGTGTGTCCAAGGTCATTCTGCTCAACAGTTATCGTGTTGAAAAAAGCTTTTGGCAGACGCCGTTCCTTGAACCTCAAGCGATCCGCGAGCAATTGATTCTCGGGCTTGAACAAGCACGGGACAGTGTGTTGCCCGAGATCATTATCGAAAAACGCTTCAAGCCGTTTGTTGAAGATCGCCTGCCGCAACTGGCCCAGGGGACTCTGGGGCTGGTCGGACATCCCGGCAACTTTCCCGCCTGCCCACGCGCCGTGACCGGGCCAGTTACCCTGGCCATCGGCCCCGAGGGCGGCTGGATTCCCTATGAAGTTGACCTGCTGACCAAAGCGGGGCTGCAACCGGTGCAGCTTGGCGAGCGCATCCTGCGAGTCGAAACAGCAGTGACTGCGCTGTTGGCCCGGCTGTTCTGATCGACGAGCATCACGGCAAACGCGGTGAATGAATTCGGTCCCAAAAGGGATTGAGTGCTTCGTTGGAGCGAGGCTTGCCCGCGAAGAAGGCGACGCGTGTTATCGGACAAACCGCGTTAAGGCTTTCGCGGGCAAGCCTCGCTCCAACAGGTCCGTGTTTGCTACGCGACAGCGTGGCGTCCGGGACAATCGGCAACCTCCTATCAAACAAAATGCAATGTTCTGAGTTGACCCAAATCCTGTAGGAGCTCACCGAGGTTAGCTCCTACAGGGAGATTGAGCCGATCCAGAACACTGTCGCCCCTTCAGTTCCACTTCCCCCTGCCGATGCATGTCGTAAGAAATTACCTACAACAAACCTATTCCAAGGAGTTCCGCATGGGTTTGCTCGGCAAAAGTCTCGGTAACATGAGCGTCCGTCTGAAACTCGGGCTTGGTTTCAGTATCGTGTTACTGCTAACCATAGTGATCACCGCTACCGGCTGGTTAAGCGTTGCATCACTGATTGATCGCGGCGAGAAGCTGGTCTCGATTTCGCAAATCAGCGAGCAAACCCTGGATCTGCGCTCCAAGCGTCTGATGTACGAAATGCAGTACAACGATGAGGCTGCCAAGGCGCTCATTGCCTCCCTCGACAAGCTCGACGCACTGACTAAAATCGCTCGCAGCACGGTCTCAACCCCGGAAAGCCATCAATGGCTTGAAGACCAGGCACAAGCAGCTGGCGGATACCGTAGCGCATTCTTAGAGCTGACCCAGGCCATCCAGACACGCGAAGCCAGCCGTACCAATCTGGGCGCTACGGCCGACAAGGCTGTGGAAGAGGTTAACAAGATCGAAGCCTCGTTGCTGCAAGGTGACAGCGTCGTGCAATTTGATGCCGTGGTCGACGTCAGCAAGCTGATCCAGCAAGCGCGCTTTCAGGTCCGCGGCTACACCTACAGCGGTCGTGCCGAATTCGAACAGAATGCCAACGCCGCCATAGACGAGGCACTGACCGGCATCAACACGCTGGCCGGCAGTATTCCATCCAGTTATCTCCCTCAATTGCAGGCAGCCAGCACCGCGCTCAAAGGCTACCGTGCAGCAGTCAGCCAGTATCGCGACGCACAACTGGCGAGCAAGCAAGCCCTGGAAAAAATGGCCAAGCATGCAGTCGTGCTACTGGGCACATCCCAGAAACTGGCGGACGATCAATACAGCAAACGTGAGGCCGACAGCCAGCAAGCCAAATCCATGTTGACCATCGCTACCGTGCTGGCACTGGTGTTCGGCATCATTGCCGCCTGGGTCATTACCCGCCAGATCGTCGGGCCGTTGCTAGAAACCCTGAATATTGTGGAGCGCGTTGCCGATGGTGACCTGAGCCACGACCTGATCGTTGATCGTCGCGACGAAATGGGCCAATTGCAAACCAGCATTCAACGCATGACCGTCAACCTGCGCCAACTGATCGGCGGGATTCGCGACGGTGTGACCCAGATCGCCAGCGCGGCGGAAGAGCTGTCTGCGGTAACGGAGCAAACCAGCGCCGGGGTGAACAGCCAGAAGGTCGAGACCGATCAAGTGGCCACCGCGATGCACGAGATGACCGCCACGGTCCAGGAAGTCGCACGTAACGCCGAGGAGGCGTCTGAAGCGGCCGTAGCAGCGGATCAGCAAGCCCGTGAGGGTGATCGCGTGGTCAACGAAGCGATTACCCAGATCGAGCGTCTGGCCTCGGAAGTGGGTAACTCCACCGAAGCAATGAGCGAACTCAAGCGCGAAAGCGACAAGATCGGCAGTGTCCTGGACGTTATCAAGTCGGTTGCACAGCAGACCAACCTGCTCGCCCTCAACGCCGCCATCGAAGCCGCACGCGCCGGGGAAGCCGGTCGTGGTTTCGCGGTCGTCGCCGACGAAGTGCGCAGCCTTGCTCAGCGCACTCAGAAGTCGACCGAAGAGATCGAGCAACTGATTGCAGGCCTGCAAAGTGGCACGCAGCAAGTGGCGACCATCATGGACAACAGCCGCGAACTGACCGTCAGCAGCGTGGAGCTGACTCGCCGTGCCGGTAGCTCGCTGGAGAACATCACCAAGACCGTTTCGGCAATCCAGGCGATGAACCAACAAATCGCGGCTGCCGCCGAAGAACAAAGCGCTACCGCTGAAGAAATCAACCGCAGCATCCTCAATGTGCGCGATGTTTCCGAACAAACCTCCGCTGCCAGTGAAGAAACCGCAGCGTCCAGCGTTGAGTTGGCACGACTGGGTAATCATTTGCAGGTGATGGTGAGCAAGTTCAAGATTTAACGTCTCTTAGGCTTTTATGTGGGAGCCGAGCTTGCTCGCGATAAGGCTGGACACAGTTCACTTTCGATCGCGTCCAGCCTTATCG
>NZ_JAWHNU010000083.1:0-21819 GCF_032582135.1 Pseudomonas syringae group sp. J309-1
GGCTTTAGCCGGTAGGGCTGACTATCTGGCGACACAGATGCGGCGGCTGCACTGGCCTCTTTTAGACATGGTGCAGTATTTGGGATGGCATAAATCCTGTGGGAGCGAGGCTTGCCCGCGATAAGAGCACCGCAGATATCAGGTCTATCGCGTCCAGCCTTATCGCGGGCAAGCCTCGCTCCGACAATTGATCGCATACCCGTTGCACAAGTGGGTTTGCCACGGAGAGTGTCGTTTTTCGACAGCCCAAAACAGCATCAAGCCGTCAAGCGATCATCCCGAAAATCGCGCAATGCCTGCTCTATCTCTTCCCGGGTGTTCATCACAAACGGTCCGTATTGCACGATCGGCTCACGCAGCGGTTTGCCTGCGATCAACAACACTCGGGCACCGTTTGCGGTGTTCAGTTGCAATTCGCCTTCCTCGGACAAACGCACCATTCGGCTGGTGCTGACTGTCTGCTGCTGGCCTGCAACTTTCAGGCTGCCTTCGTAGACGTACAGCAGCACCCGGTGCCCATCAGGAACACGCGGACTGATGCTGCTGCCCGCGGGCATGTGGAAGTCGAAATACTGCGGCTCGGTGTCTGGACGCTGCACGGCACCGGCCTGCTGAACCTGGCCGTCATCGAACAGCCCGGCGATCACCACCACGTCAACACCGTTGCTGGTGGTAAGGCGCGGAATGTTTTCCGGCTGAATATCCTGATAACTCGCGTCGCTCAGCTTGGTCTTGCCCGGCAGGTTCAGCCACAGCTGGAAGCCACGCATCACACCTTCTTCCTGCTCCGGCATTTCGCTGTGGATAACGCCTCGTGCTGCGGTCATCCACTGCACACCGCCGCCCTGTAGCAAGCCGACGTTGCCCATGTGATCTTCATGGCGCATACGGCCTTCAAGCATGTAGGTGACTGTCTCGAAACCCCGATGCGGGTGCGGTGGGAAGCCTGCGATGTAGTCGTCAGGCTTGTCGGAACCGAACTCGTCCAGCATCAGAAACGGATCGAACTGCTCAACACCCTGTCCTCCGAAGACGCGGGTCAGCTTTACACCGGCACCGTCTGACGCGGGTTGACCGGCTTGAATGGACAATACTTTGCGGAATTGGCTCATGGGGTTCTCCTCATCAATGGCGACCATGCTATGCCTGTTTGATCGATTGATGGGTGAGGATTTTGCGGGTGATTGATCGGGTTTGTAGATGGAAGTGATGACCGTGGGAGCGAATTTATTCGCGAAGACTATTTTTCAGCCGCTATAACAGTGGTGGATGTACCTGCCTATTCGCGAATAAATTCGCCACCGGGATCAACCCTTTGCAGGCCAACACAGAATCTCCCACAGATAACCGTCTCAGGCGGATCGCAAATCCCTGTGGGAGCCGGGCTTGCCCGCGATATTGGCGACTCGGTTTCATGGCCATACTGCGTCATCGTTCATCGCGGGCAAGCCTCGCTCCAACAGGTTGATAGCCTCTCAAGCTTATGCAAAACCTGTGGGACCGAATTTATTCGGGAAAGGGTCGGCAGCTTCAACACTTCTGTCGCCTGACAAGACGCATTCGCGAATGAATTCGCTCCCACCGGGATCAACCCTTGCAGGCCAACATAGAATCTCCCACAGGTTTACCTCCAATCGCTCATAAAAAACGGCCAGCCCGATTACTCTGGCTGACCGTTTCTTTATCGCCGTAGTGTTACTCGGCGATCTGCAGCTTGCGGGCTTCGGTGTAGACGTAACGCACTTTCTCGTATTCGAACGGTGAGTTCATCTGGCCGTAGCGGAAGCTGGTGCTGTAGCGGCGATCAATGGCGCGAAGCAGGAGGAGCTCCGGGTGATCGCTGCTGACCTGAGCCACGTTGAGGAAGTTGATCTGCGATTCGGCCGTGAAGTCGAACAGCAGGCCACCGGTGTCACGCAGGTTGGAGGGGCCAAGGAGCGGCAGCACCAGGTAGGGGCCGGTCGGTACGCCGTAGAAGCCCAGGGTCTGACCGAAGTCCTCGCTCTGGCGTGGCAGCCCCATCATGGTGGCCGGGTCCCAGAGGCCGACAACTCCGATGGTGGTGTTAACCAGCAGGCGGCCGGTTGTTTCCAGCGAGCGCTGGCCTTTGAACTGGAACAGGCTGTTCAGCAGGTTGGGGATTTCACCCAGGTTGGAGAAAAAGTTACTGACGCCGGTACGCACGAAACTTGGGGTTACGTAGCGGTAGCCATTGACCACCGGCAGGAACACCCACTCGTCGAAGCGGTAGTTGAAGTGGTAGACGCGACGGTTCCACGACTCCAACGGGTCATAGACTTCCAGCGCCGTCAAAGTGGCGCGTTCGAATTCCCGTTGATCCAGGCCCGGGTTGAACTGCAATGACTTGAGTGGCTGGGTAAAGCCGTCGGCATCGTCCTGACGAAGCACAGTGGCCGGATGTTCAGCAATGTTGCTGTTGACGGCGTCGGCAGCCTGGACGGTTCCTGCGCAGAGCAGGGCAGCGAGGAGTAAAAGACGTTTAGCCACGGAAGAACTCCAGCATGGCGTCGCTGTTGACGCGGTAATTGATGTTGCCGCAATGGCCGCCGTAAGGGTAAACGGTCAGGCGATCGCCGAAGGTCTTGCGCAGAAAGCCCAGGTCGCCAGAGCCGAGGATCACGTCGTCAGCGTTGTGCATGACGGCGATCTTCGAGCTGCTGTGCAGGTAATCCTTCAGCGCATACAGGCTGACCTGATCCACCAGTTGCAGCAGGCTGCCACCGTCGGTGCGGGCGCGCCACATCGGGATGACTTGCTCAGTCAGGTAGCAATCGAAGTCGCATTGCAGCGCGCGACGCAGGAACGGCGACAGGCTGGTTCCTTCGGTGATCGGAAACTTCGGCGGCGTGATCAGACCGCGACGGTTGATCAGGTCGGACGTAAAGGCGATATCAGCCGACGAGAAGCGGAACGAGGTGCCGATCAGCATCGCCATCTGTTCATTGGTCAGGTGCTGCTTGGACTGCTGGAAGTCGTACAGCAGAGCGTCGTTGAGATCGATGTAACCTTTCTGACGGAAGTAACGGGTCAGTTTGGCCAGTACCAGCTCGTAGAAAGTGGTGCTGTTATCGATGCCCTTGACGTTGGTCTGCACCAGTTTGTCGAGGTTGGAGATCGAGGTGTAGAGGTTGACCGGCGGATTGAGCAGCAGGACTTTCTTGAAGTTGAAGCTGCGGCGGGTCTCATCCAGACGGCTGACGAACGCGGCATTCAGCGCGCCGAGGCTGTAACCCGTCAGATAGAAGTCGGTGATTTTCAGCTCGGTTTGTTGTGCTCGCACCGCCTGCATTACGCGGTACAAGTCTTCGGCGTCTTCGGTAGAAATGCCCGGTGTCGCGAAACGTGAGGCAGCGCTCATGAAGTCGTAGCTGGTTGGCGACGACAGCTGTACGACGTGATAACCCGCGCCGTAGTAAAGCTTCTTCAGGAATTCGTTGATGGTGCTGTTATACGGTGCGCCAGTACCCGCGATCAGGAAGATCAGCGGTGCAGCATGATCCTGCTTGGCCAGGCGGTAACGTAGTTTTTTCACTGCCCAGAAATTGTCTGGCAGCGTGAACTCGCGCTCCGGACGCAGATTCAGGGTGTAGTCATCCTGATCGATGTCATCGTCGGCGGGCAACTCTGGACGCATGTCAGGAGGCGTGGTGGCAATGGTCGCTTCAAAAGGGTTCTTTAAAGGAAAGCCATACGTGGCGGGGTCGACATCGACCGCCATAGCGGACGCACTCAAACAGAGGCCGCCAACAATGGCAGCGAAGCGCAGGAAACGGAGCATGACTAGATCCCTTGGGAAAGAAGTGCTGATGAGATACGCGGGCTATGACCATCGGTGTAGTGCCAAAGTGCCCTACTCGCAAGCGAACCTTTGTAAATAGATCGAGACAATACACGTTCTCTGGCGTCAAGAGAGCAGTGGTGTGGTTTTTTATAGCGGGAAGGGATGGAATCAAACCCTGTAGGAGCTCACCGAGGTTACAAATAGGGTTATTCAAACAGGGACAGGCCGCGCGCCACAAACCCCAGACAGCATAAAGGGGAGCCGAGGCTCCCCTTTAAATGGTTTTACGTGCTCTTTTTTTATTGTTTTAGGGTGGCCTGTTGTTGTTTTTGGCGACCGATCCCTTTACTGCGTTCTTGTTCGATCCCCATCCGGGATCAAGAGCAAACGTATTTTTTTGAGCGCTGACTCACTCCGACCTTGCGATCCAACCAGTTCGGGAGCTACCTGAGGGTAGTTTTATTGTTCTCTGCCCGGTTACGAGAGCCCTAAGGCGCCTCAGTGAAGCTGATCCACTCCAAAAAAATCTGTTAGCTGCGTCTCTGTGCCTTTGTTCTTGTTATGTCAGAGCCGATACGTCTTGTTCTTATTAGGTATGCCGCATTTTTATTCTTGTTATGCCAGAGATATAGCAGAAGCTGTGCCAACTTTTTTAATTCTATTGAAATCAATGGCTTATGTTGTTAGTGGGTGGAGAGAGGTGCTAGGGAGGGGGCGATATGTTTCCGTGTTACACGCTGTTACAGCGGTTGCCGGGCTGGCGGTAACACTCCTGTCATCAACGTGCGTTACCCGGTAGCGCTCGTTGTCACGTGGTGTGGGGTAAGCCGATGCGGTGTACCGGCCCTGACCAAGTGCTGGTTCTTCGAAAGCGGCAGTACAGGTGAATGCTATTCGACATGCAATTTCCGGACGGAGGCGGCTGCTTTTACGACAACGTTGTCGCTGATGGCACGCCGATGTCGTTTCTCCGTGTCTTGATGTCGCTGACAGAGCATGTCGGATTGCCTTGGGGGTTGATGATCAACGGGCGATACGATGCTGGCCATCATTCGCCGAGTCATTGAGGCGTGAAAAAGTGCGCGGTGCTCCAAGGCTGGGCGCGGACTGCGGTCTTTATAAAAACGTTAACGATGCCTGACCCTCTTGTCGGGCGCGAGACTACCGGGGAAGTAACGATGAAGATGCGAAAAATCCTGGGCGTGAGTGCCGCTCTGGCGCTTGCTGTCAGTTCCACGCTGGCACATGCCAAAGAAGTGAGTATCGGTTACGTAGACGGTTGGTCCGACAGCGTTGCGACCACCAACGTCGCTGCTGTAGTGATCAAACAGAAGCTGGGTTATGACGTAAAGCTGCAAGCGGTCGCGGCCGGGATCATGTGGCAGGGCGTTGCGACTGGCAAGCTGGACATGATGCTGTCAGCCTGGCTGCCGGTCACTCATGGCGAGTATCTGGCGAAGAACAAAGACAACGTCGTGAACTATGGCGCCAACTTCAAGGACGCCAAGATCGGCCTGATCGTGCCTGAGTACGTGAAAGCCAACAGCATTGAAGATCTCAAGACCGATGCTTCCTTCAAGAAGAAGATTGTCGGTATTGATGCAGGCTCGGGCGTCATGATCAAAACCGATCAGGCAATCAAGGATTACGGGCTGGACGGCTACAAGCTCCAGGCCAGTTCCGGCGCCGGGATGATTGCCGAGCTGACGCGTGCTGAGAACAAGAAGGAGTCCATCGCAGTGACCGGCTGGGTGCCGCACTGGATGTTCGCCAAGTGGAAACTCAAATTCCTCGAAGATCCGAAGGGCGTCTATGGTGCTGCTGAAACCGTTGATAGCGTCGGCAGCAAAGAGCTGGCGACCAAGGCACCGGAAGTCGTCGAGTTTCTGAAGAAGTTCCAGTGGAAGTCCAAGGATGAAATCGGTGAGGTCATGCTGGCCATCCAGGATGGCGCCAAGCCTGAAGCAGCGGCTGAAGCCTGGGTTGCCAAGAACCCTGAGCGCGTGAAGGAGTGGACGGGTAAATAAACGGCCACGTCTGACGCAGCACCCCGAGCCGCCCGGTTAACGACCGGGCGGTTTTTTATTGGCAGGTTTTTGTGTCTGGTGAAGATGCTGGGGTGCATGATCTGGGCTGTATCCGGGCTATAAACAACACATTGTGTATGCCTTATAACTGCGTCTCATGTATCGCGGGCAAGCCTCGCTCCCACCTGGACCGCGCTAATCCTCAGGACCGACTTTAGCCGGGAAGGCGATACTTCAGGCGACCCATTTTCGGTGATTGTCCTGGCCTCTTTACGGCTAACAGCCGGCCCCACGATATTGCGCCAATATTCGAGATTGCATCACACCCGCTCGCTTCGACAGATTTAATGCACAACCCCCAATCTACGACTAATGTCGCTCTAATACTAAGGTCGTCTGGAGAGCTTGCCAGACCGGACTAAAGTGCAATACGTGACATCTCATCTGTGCTGCGAGGACAAAAACAATGAACGACAGCATTTACCTCTCGATTCAAAACAGCCCCCGTTTCAAGGAGCTGGTATCCAAAAGGGAGCGGTTCGCCTGGATTCTTTCAGCGATCATGCTCGGGCTTTATGCCGCTTTCATCCTTTTGATTGCTTACGGACCACATATTCTGGGCGCGAAACTTAGCCCGACATCGACCATTACCTGGGGAATGCCGATCGGGGTCGGCCTGATCTTGTCTGCTTTTGTGCTGACAGCCATCTATGTTCGCCGTGCCAACGGTGAATTCGATGACCTGAACAACGCCATCCTGAAGGAGGCACAGCAATGATCGGGCGTCTATCAGCAGCATTCGGCCTGGCCGCTTTTGCACCGTCCCTCTGGGCGGCAGATGCGTTGACCGGCGCTGTGCAGAAACAGCCACTGAACATCTCCGCGATCGTCATGTTCGTGGTGTTCGTCGCCTTCACCCTGTACATCACTTATTGGGCCTCGAAAAAGAACAAGACAGCATCGGACTACTATTCAGCGGGCGGCAAAATCACCGGCTTTCAGAACGGCCTGGCGATTGCGGGTGACTACATGTCGGCGGCGTCCTTTTTGGGGATTTCCGCGCTGGTGTACACCTCGGGTTATGACGGTCTGATCTACTCGATCGGCTTTCTCGTGGGCTGGCCGATCATTCTGTTCCTGATCGCCGAGCGCCTGCGTAACCTGGGTAAATACACCTTTGCTGACGTGGCGTCCTATCGCCTCAAGCAGAAAGAGATTCGCACCCTGTCTGCCTGCGGTTCGCTGGTGGTGGTTGCGTTCTACCTGATCGCGCAGATGGTCGGTGCCGGTAAGTTGATCCAGTTGCTGTTCGGCCTGGACTACACCGTTGCGGTCATTCTGGTCGGTATCCTGATGTGCCTGTATGTGCTGTTCGGCGGCATGCTGGCAACCACCTGGGTACAAATCATCAAAGCGGTAATGCTGCTCTCCGGTGCGTCGTTCATGGCGCTGATGGTGATGAAGCACGTCAACTTCGACTTCAACATGCTGTTCTCCGAGGCGGTCAAGGTTCACCCTAAAGGTGAAGCGATCATGAGCCCGGGCGGTCTGGTGAAAGATCCGATCTCGGCGTTCTCTCTGGGCCTGGCGCTGATGTTCGGTACCGCAGGTCTGCCGCACATCCTGATGCGCTTCTTCACCGTGAGTGATGCCAAGGAAGCCCGTAAGTCCGTGCTCTACGCCACTGGCTTCATCGGTTACTTCTACATCCTGACCTTCATCATCGGCTTCGGCGCGATCCTGCTGGTCAGCACCAACCCGGCGTTCAAAGATGCAGCAGGCGCTTTGTTGGGTGGTAACAACATGGCAGCGGTGCACCTTGCGGATGCGGTCGGTGGCAGTCTGTTCCTGGGCTTCATTTCGGCAGTAGCGTTTGCGACCATTCTGGCAGTGGTTGCCGGTCTGACCCTGGCCGGTGCCTCGGCGGTGTCTCACGACCTGTATGCCAGCGTGATCAAGGCTGGCAAGGCCAACGAGAAGGACGAAATCCGTGTCTCGAAGATGACTACTATTGCTCTGGCAGTCGTGGCAATCCTCTTGGGCATCGCGTTCGAAAGCCAGAACATCGCGTTCATGGTGGGCCTGGCGTTCTCCATCGCAGCCAGCTGTAACTTCCCGGTTCTGCTGCTTTCCATGTACTGGAAAAACCTGACCACCCGTGGCGCCATGATTGGTGGCTGGATGGGCTTGATCAGCGCCGTGGTGCTGATGGTTCTGGGTCCAACCATCTGGGTGCAGATCCTGCATCACGAGAAAGCCATCTTCCCTTACGAATACCCGGCGCTGTTCTCCATCGCCATCGCATTCGTGGGTATCTGGTTCTTCTCGATTACCGACAAGTCGAAAGCGGCAGAGGGCGAGCGCGCCTTGTTCTATCCGCAGTTCGTACGCTCGCAGACTGGCCTGGGTGCCAGCGGTGCGGTGTCGCACTAAACAGTAGTAAGTGCTCTACAAGAAGCAGCCTTCGGGCTGCTTTTTTATTGCCGCGAGAATTTTCACCTGAACACGAATTCTGTGCTCACAGGATAGCGGTGCAGCAAATACTGAACCTGTAGGAGCTGCCGAAGGCTGCGATGGCGGCATGTCAGGGTAAATGCTTCGCAGCCTTCGGCAGCTCCTACAGAAAACGCATTCCAAATCAGGTCGTAATGTTATTAATGGAAGTGACACCGCGCTGTGGTGCAGCAACGCTGGACCTGCAAGGCGCTGCCGAAGGCTGCGATGGCGGTGTGTCACGATCATGCGTCGCAGCCTTCAGAAGCGCCTGCAGAAAACGCATTCCAGATCAGGTAGTTGAATTTAGTTTGATAGAAGTCATCGGAGTTTACGGCGGTCGCGATGTTGGATTGTCAGACACTTTGCCATCAAGTGGTTAGATGAAAAGGGGATTTGATAGTTAAGCGCTGGAAGCTATTAGTTGTCAGGCCAATAAAAAGCCCCGCTATTTAGCGGGGCTGTTTTACTGCTGGCGTGGGAACGTTATATCCGTCCCAGCAACACCAGAATCAGCAGAATCACCAGAACGGTACCGATGATGCCCGATGGACCATAGCCCCAGCTGCGGGAGTGCGGGAATACTGGCAGACCGCCGATCAACAGCAGGATCAGGACGATGATAAGAATAGTGCCGATGCCCATGATGAATTCCTTCCTTAGTTCTTGGTAGATGGCTAGAACAGTTCAAGCTTCCGCCCAATGGCATAAAGTTTGTGCTGCTTGAATGATCCGACTGTAGGCGTCCAGAAAAAGTCCATCGGAAAGGTGAGAAAGTTTACATTTTGAAAAATGTTTATAGTTGCCTCAATTACGTTGAACTTTAAACCGCTACAACTGTTTTCATTTTCGTCTGCTGGCGCTGAGGATATTTTTCATGCTCTATCGTCTGGGAGCTGATGCTGTACTGGTCGTCCATCTGTTGTTCATCGTCTTCGTGCTGTTTGGCGGGGTGCTGGTTTTACGCTGGCGATGGGTGATGGTGTTGCATATACCCGCGATGCTCTGGGGAGCCGTGGTGGAGTTTTTTCACCTTTACTGCCCACTGACACCCCTGGAAAACGCGCTTCGGGTTCGCGCTGGTGGTGTGGGTTACGAGGCAGGCTTCATCGAACACTATCTGGTCGCGTTGATTTACCCCGCAGGCCTGACTCCGCAGATCCAGCTGTGGCTGGGTGCGATAGTGGTGGTGAGTAACCTTGCGGTGTATGGCTGGCTCGTCATTCGCTTATGGCGCAAGCCCGCGTAGGTCGTGGGTTTGCCCGTGTCATTCAGCGCCTTGATGGTGGGTCGAAGCGACGATTTCCGTGGTTACACTGAGTTCACGTTGAAAAAAACATGAGCCCCTAACCACAAGGCGTTTGCTATGCACAATCGCATCATGATCACCGGGGCAGGTTCCGGCCTGGGTCGCGAAATCGCTTTACGCTGGGCCCGGGAAAGCTGGCGTCTGGCACTGTCTGACGTCAACGATGCCGGTTTGCAGGAAACCCTCAGGCAGGTGCGCGAGGCCGGTGGCGATGGCTTCGTGCAGCGCTGCGATGTGCGTGACTACAGTCAACTGACCGCATTGGCCCAAACGTGCGAAGAGAAGTTTGGCGGTGTCGACATCATCGTCAACAACGCGGGTGTGGCGTCGGGTGGTTTTTTCAAAGAGCTGTCCCTTGAAGACTGGGACTGGCAGATCGCGATCAACCTTATGGGCGTCGTCAAAGGCTGTAAGGCTTTCCTGCCGATGCTGGAAGCGAGCAAGGGCAAGATCATCAATATCGCGTCCATGGCTGCCCTCATGCAGGGTCCCGCGATGAGCAATTACAACGTCGCCAAAGCCGGAGTGGTGGCCTTATCGGAAAGTCTGCTGGTGGAATTGCGTCAGCAGGAAGTCGGTGTCCACGTCGTGTGTCCGTCGTTTTTCCAGACCAATCTGCTGGATTCTTTCCGTGGACCGACGCCAGCCATGAAAGCTCAAGTTGGCAAGTTGCTGGAAAGCTCGCCGATCACGGCAGCGGAGATCGCTGACTATATCTACGAGCACGTCGCGCAAGGCGAATTCATGATCCTGCCCCACGAGCAGGGGCGTATGGCCTGGCAGCTGAAACAGAAGAGCCCACAGGCGCTTTACGACGAGATGGCGAGCATGTGCGAGAAAATGCGGGCGAAGGCGCGGCAGGTCAGGGAGTAAATTACCAGCTGTGAATTTGATCTATGTGGGAGCCGGGCTTGCCCGCGATAAGGCTGGACGCAATTCAGGATAGATCGAGGTGCTTTTATCGCGGGCAAGGCCAGCTCCCACATGACCGCGTCCCGGTTCAACCGGCGTGGTGTTCATAAGTGCTCTCTTTGGACTGCATGCCTTTCGTTACAGCCCCGGTTTTCTGATACGGTTGCCGCCATCATTTCAACTGTTGATGAGATTCTCCGTGCTCAATTACCTGTGGTTTTTTCTGGCGGCTTTGTTTGAGATCGCGGGTTGCTATGCGTTCTGGATGTGGCTGCGGCAGGGCAAGAGTGCGCTTTGGGTGATTCCCGCGCTGATCAGTCTGACGTTATTTGCCGTGTTGCTGACCCGTGTCGAGGCGGCGTATGCCGGTCGGGCGTATGCGGCTTATGGCGGGATCTACGTTGTCGCTTCCATTGCCTGGCTGGGGCTTATCGAGCGGGTCAGACCATTGTCATCGGACTGGCTGGGCGCGGCACTTTGTGTGATTGGCGCGAGCATCATTCTGTTCGGTCCGCGCTGGTCAGCGCAGTAAATTTCCTACGTCGGTCGCAGTTATGTAAGACATTTCCTTCGACCAATTCCGGCGGAGACGAAGGACATTACTGAATTTTACCTGGCCAATTGATGACCGTAGACAGGCCATGCACTCTGCCCTCTGGTAAACAATAAGAGAGCAGGGACATGCTGGTAATAATGCGCGACGCAGGAGAAGTGTTTTCTATCGGTGATGACATCACCATCCATATTCTGGCCATTCACGGCAATCAGATACGACTTGGGGTCGAAGCGCCCAGGCACGTCAAAGTGCACCGGGCAGAGGTTTACAAACGTATCGCTCAAAGGCTTTCACAGCAGGCGGCAAAAGCCACCCGGGCGGTTCCAGGCGCTAAGTCCTGATCAGTCAAAAAACTCCTTGGGCACGTCATGCTTGAGCATGAGCTGGCACTGTTGGCTTTCCAGATCGAAAAAAATCACCGCCTGGCCTTTGCTCAATGCATGCCGGACGCGCAGTACGCGAGTTTCCAGCGGCGTTTCGTCACCATTGTCGGTGCCGTCACGCGTGACGAAGTCCTCTATCAGGCGGGTGAGGGTATCGGCTTCGAGTTGGTCGTAAGGAATCAGCATGGGCGTTCTCGCATCAATTCCCGGCGATGATAGTGCCGATGTGTGGAAAAAGCAGGTGGAATAATCGCGGCTTATCCCCGCCAGTAAATTTGAAACGCGATTCCCTTGTGGGAGCGTGGCTTGCCCGCGATAAGGCTAGCGCGATAGGCAGGTATACCGCGTTATCGTTTATCGCGAGCAAGCTCGGCTCCTACAGGACATATTTCAAGCCGAAGATTACTACTCCACCTCTTCCTTATGCTGCCCAAGCAGGCTGTCGACACTCGGCACGCGGGTATCGGTTTCCATCTGTGTGTCGTGTTCGATCTGATGGCTGAAGCGCTCCAGCGAAGATTGCGCGGGCTGTGCGTCGCTGGCGAAAACCGGCGGGCTGAGCATGTAAGCGCCCAGCAGACGGCTCAGTGCCGCGAGGCTGTCGATATGAGTGCGCTCGTAACCATGAGTGGCATCACAGCCGAAAGCGAGCAGGGCGGTACGAATGTCGTGGCCTGCGGTAACCGCCGAATGGGCATCGCTGAAGTAGTACCGGAACATGTCTCGACGTACCGGGAGTTCATTCTCACTGCCCAGACGCAGCAGATGGCGGGACAGGTGATAGTCGTAAGGGCCACCGGAATCCTGCATTGCGACACTCACGGCGTGTTCGCTGGAATGTTGACCGGGAGCAACCGGAGCGATATCGATGCCGACGAATTCACTGACATCCCAAGGCAATACTCCCGCGGCGCCGGTGCCAGTTTCCTCGGTAATGGTGAACAACGGGTGGCAGTCGATCTGTGGCTCGGCGCCGCTGTCGACGATGGCCTTGAGTGCCGCCAGTAGCGCGGCGACCCCGGCTTTATCATCCAGATGGCGAGCGCTGATATGGCCGCTTTCAGTGAACTCGGGCAGCGGGTCAAAGGCGACGAAGTCACCGATGCCAACGCCCAGGGATTCACAATCGGCCTTGGTGGTGCTGTAGGCATCGAGGCGCAGCTCGACGTGATCCCAACTGATGGGCATTTCATCAACTGCAGTGTTGAACGCATGACCGGATGCCATCAACGGCAGCACGCTGCCGCGAATCACGCCGTGATCAGTGAACACGCTGACGCGGCTGCCTTCGGCGAAGCGGCTCGACCAACAGCCAACCGGCGCCAGTGACAGGCGACCGTTTTCTTTCACCTCTCGCACGGCGGCGCCAATGGTGTCCAGATGCGCAGAGACTGCACGGTCAGGGCTGTTCTGTTTGCCCTTCAGTGTGGCGCGAATCGTGCCGCGACGGGTCAGTTCGAACGGTATGCCCAACTCTTCAAGACGCTCGGCGACATAGCGCACGATGGTGTCGGTGAAACCTGTCGGGCTTGGGATCGCGAGCATTTCCAACAGGACTTTCTGCAGGTAGTTCAGATCCGGTTCGGGGATATTTTTTGCAGTGGTCATTTGAGCTCCTTCGGAGCAGCTGCAAGTTATTAGCCGCAAGCTACAAGCTGGACCGGGTCCGCTTTTGGCTTGCAGCTTGAGGCTTGAGGCTGCTCTCAGCTATGTGCAGGCAAACTGTGCGGAAACAGCAGATCAACAAACTTTTCTGCCGTGGGTTGCGGTTCATGGTTGGCCAGGCCGACCCGTTCATTGGCCTCGATAAATACATACTCGGGCTGATCAGCGGCAGGGACCATCAGGTCGAGGCCTACTACCGGAATGTCCAGCGCGCGGGCTGCGCGGATAGCCGCGTCGCTCAGCACCGGGTGCAGAATCGACGTGACATCTTCAAGGCAGCCACCTGTGTGCAGGTTGGCAGTGCGGCGAACGGCCAGGCGTTCGTCCATCGGCAATATGCTGTCAAATTCATAACCTGCGTCACGTACCGTGCGCTCTGTTTCTTCATCCACGGGAATCTTGCTTTCACCACTGGTTGCGGCGGCACGGCGACGGCTCTGGGCTTCAATCAATTGCCCGATGGTATGGCGACCATCGCCGACCACTTCTGCCGGGCGGCGAATAGCGGCAGCCACCACCTCGAATCCGATCACGACAATGCGCAGATCCAGGCCTTCGTGGAAGCTTTCCAGAATCACCCGCGTATCGAACTGTCTGGCGCGCTCGATGGCTCCGCGCATTTCTTCGGGGGTGCGCAAGTTGACCGCGACGCCCTGGCCTTGTTCGCCATCCAGTGGTTTGACGACGATCTGTTTATGTTCTTCAAGAAACGCCAGATCCGCGTCTTCGTCACCAGCCCGTTGCTGAGCTGGCAGCTTCAAACCTGCCGCTTTCAGGGCTTTGTGGGTTAGGCTTTTGTCCTGGCACAGGGTCATGCTGACAGCACTGGTCAGATCGCTCAGCGATTCCCGGCAGCGAATCCGGCGGCCGCCATAAGCCAGCGTGAACAACCCAGCTTCAGCATCATCAACCTGCACTTCAATACCGCGCCGATGAGCTTCTTCGACGATGATCCGTGCGTAAGGATTAAAGTCCGCCTGCGGACCCGGGCCGAGGAACAGCACTTCATTGATACCGTTTTTGCGCTTGATGGCGAAAGTCGGCAAGTTACGGAAGCCGAGCTTGGCATACAAAGCCTTGGCTTGATGATTGTCATGCAGCACCGACAGGTCCAGATAACTCAGGCCACGGCTCATGAAGTGCTCAACCAGATGTCGAACCAACACTTCGCCAACCCCGGGTCGGGTGCATTGCGGGTCTACCGCCAGGCACCAGAGGCTGCTGCCGTTTTCCGGATCGTGGAACGCCTTGTGGTGATTGAGGCCCATCACGCTGCCGATCACCGCGTTAGTCGTTTCATCTTCCGCGAGCCAGTACACCGGACCGCCCTGATGACGCGGGGTCAGCAGTTCGGGGTCAATGGGCAACATGCCGCGAGCGATGTACAGGTTGTTGATCGCCTGCCAGTCAGTACTGTTCTGGGCGCGACGAATCCGGAAGCCACGAAATACGCGCTGCGCCGGGCGGTAATCGCTGAACCACAGGCGCAGTGTGTCCGACGGATCGAGAAACAGCTGCTGTGGTGATTGAGCCAGTACTTGCTGCGGCGCAGCGACGTACAACGCGATGTCGCGTTCTCCGGGTTTTTCATTGAGCAGTTCATTGGCAAGCGTCGCCGGATCGGGGTAGGTGTGACCGATCAGCAGTCGCCCCCAGCCGCAGTGCAGCGCAAGCGGCTTGGCTTCAGTGTCGCTGCCGTCTTCAGCGAATCGCGCCTGAAGACGTTCATAGGAGGGCGACTGACCGCGCAGCAGGCGCTGGCTGTACGTCGTCGAATGCTGTTTCATTTAATCAGAGTCCTTGTTCGCTGAGCCACAGGTTCAGCGCCGCCAACTGCCACAACTTCGAGCCGCGCAGAGGAGTCAGTTGACCTTCCGGGTTGGTCAACAGTTTGTCGATCATGGCAGGGTTGAACAGGCCGCGATCCTGGCTTGGGTCTACCAGCAAGTCACGTACCCAACCCAGCGTGGCCCCTTCCAGATGCTTGAGGCCCGGAACCGGGAAGTAGCCTTTTTTACGGTCGATCACTTCCGAAGGAATGACCAGACGCGCAGCTTCTTTCAGTACCTGCTTGCCACCATCGGGCAGCTTGAATTTGCCGGGAATACGCGCCGACAGTTCAACAAGGCGGTAGTCGAGGAACGGTGTACGCGCTTCCAGACCCCAGGCCATGGTCATGTTGTCAACGCGCTTGACCGGGTCATCAACCAGCATAATCGTGCTGTCCAGACGTAACGCCTTATCTACCGCCGCATCAGCACCTGGCTGAGCGAAATGCTCACGGACGAAATCGCCCGCTGCGTCATTGGCAGTCAGCCATTTAGGCTGGACGGTGGCGGCGTACTCGTCATAGCTGCGGTCGACAAAGGCATCTCGATAGGCAGCGACCGGGTCGGCGGCGCCATCGACTTGCGGATACCAGTGATAACCGGCGAACAATTCGTCTGCACCCTGGCCGCTTTGCACCACTTTGCAATGCTTGGCGACTTCCCGGGACAGCAGGTAAAACGCGATGCAGTCGTGGCTGACCATCGGTTCGCTCATGGCGCGGAACGCCGCAGGCAATTGCTCGATGATCTCGTGTTCCTGAATGCGCAGCTGATGGTGATTAGTGCCGTAATGCTTGGCGATCAGGTCGGAGTACTGGAATTCGTCACCACGTTCACCGCCTGCATCTTCAAAACCGATGGAGAAGGTCGACAGGTTTTCGACGCCGACTTCCCGCAGCAATCCAACCAGCATGCTCGAATCCACACCGCCCGAAAGCAGTACGCCCACATCTACAGCGGCACGTTGACGAATCGCCACGGCTTCGCGGGTGCTGTCGAGCACACGATCACGCCAGTCTTCCAGAGTGAGGTTAGCCTCGTCAGCGTGCGGCCCGTAAGGCAGACGCCACCACACTTTCTGCTCGGTCTTGCCGTGGGCGTCAATGCGCATCCAGCTAGCCGGTGCGAGCTTTTCGACACCGGCAAGCAGCGTGCGCGGGGCAGGGACTACGGCGTGGAAGTTCAGGTAGTGATTGAGCGCTACCGGGTCGAGCATGCCGCTGATGTCACCGCCTTTCAGCAGTGCAGGCAACGTTGATGCGAAGCGCAGGCGCTTGTCGGTACGCGAAAAGTACAGCGGCTTGACGCCGAGACGGTCACGAGCGATGAACAATTCCTGCTTGTCGCGATTCCAGATTGCGAAGGCGAACATGCCGTTCAGCTTGGGCAGCAGATCAACGCCCCAGGCGTGATAGCCCTTGAGCAACACTTCGGTGTCGCCGTCGGAATGGAACTGATAACCCAGGCCTTGCAGCTCGGTACGCAGTTCCGGGTAGTTGTACACCGCACCGTTGAAGGCCATGGACAGACCAAGGTGGCTGTCGATCATCGGCTGCGCCGAGCCGTCCGACAGGTCCATGATTTTCAGGCGGCGGTGACCAAGGGCAATCGGCCCCTGGCTATGAAACCCCCACGCATCCGGGCCGCGAGGCGCCAGCTCATGGGTAATGCGTTCAACAGCGGCTAGATCCGCTGGTTGATGGTCAAAACGTAGTTCACCTGCTAATCCGCACATAAGTCCTTACCGGTTTTCCGTTGGGGAGGTGGCTGAGAAAATGCAGCCACCCAGAAACTGACCCATGGGAAACGGGGGAGTTTTAGATCAATCGGTTATAAGCAAGTGTTGGCTACCTGAATATCCGAAGGTGCCGAGCTCATGTGAGGCTCATACAAACTGGTAGGAGCGAACTTGTTCGCGAGGGGGCGATGTGCCTGAATCACCGCGTGAAGCCTCTCGCGAACAAGTTCGCTCCTACCGGTTCTGGCCCGCTTGAGAGCGAGGGTTCAATACCCCGTCATCTCCAGATACCCCACGCCCTTATGGCTGCCACTCAAGGTAATCGGGCCTTCCCAGTAGGGAATCTGCAGGTCCATCCAGGCCTTGGGGTTCAGCGCTTCGGTGGTGATTTCGAGACCCTTGCCGGGAATTCTTACCGACCAGCGGGTCGGCATGTCGTGGCCTGCAACACGTGTGTTGGCCAATGGAGAAAGGCTGATGTCCTTGGCCGTCAGCAACTGGGTGCTGCCGTCAGCGTCGATCCATGTGCCGGTCAGATAGGGCTCACCCTGTTTTTGCCGCATGCGATACAGCATCAACTCTTCGCCGCTGTCCAGATGCACTGAGAACCAGTCCCAGCCGGTCTGGTTGGCAGTCAACGGCTGGCTGCTCCATTCACGGTCCAGCCACGCCGGGCCGCTGACTCGATAGCGTTTGCCAGCAATGGTCAGTTCACCCTCGGCCTTGAAGTAGGGCTGGCTGTAATAGTAAGAGGCCTGGCCCTGTTCGGATTTCTGGCTGAAACCCTGTGTACCTTGCAGCACTAGCGATTTGCTGGAGGTCAGGTGAAGTTGATAAGCGAACTGCGGACCTTTCGCCTGCAATTGCATGTCGGTCAATGGGTCTGTTTCAGTCGAATCGCTGTGCAGCTTCCAGTCGTCTATCCACGCGGAAAATGGCGCAAGGTTTACACCCGCTTGCTGAATGCCACCTCGGGCATAACGCTCCGCTGCGTAGTGTTGCGTGGCCGATGTCACGGCGGCATGGCCCATCCATATCGTGCCGTCGTTCCACCCGGAACCCTGACTGCCAGCCCGTAGCGCATTGCGGAACAGCGTCCATTGCACGCCGAAACTCTGCCCTTGCTCGTCTTTCAGATTGGCAGTGATATACCACCACTCGATGCGGAATCCCGGATGCGGGCCGTGATCCTCCGGAAAAGTGAACTCACGGCCCGGTGTGACTGGAGTGAACTGTTCGGCCTGATTACCCATCCCGGCGAAACCCTGCTCGGGTTCTTCTGATTGTTCGCAGCCAGCAAGGGTCAGCAGAATCATCAGGAGCAGGCAGTTAATTTTCATTGGCAAACGTCCTCAGCAGGTCGGCAGGGCGAGTGCGGGATAACTTCAACAACGGCCATGCGGAGGCAAGCAGAGTGGCAAGCAGTGCCAACGCGGCCAATTGCAGGAGCTGCATCGGGAAGATATGCAGCGGCAAGCGCCAGCCGAAGGCCTGCACATTGATCACTGCATCCAGACACCACGCCAGCAGCAAGCCCAGCGGCAACGCCAGAATCAGCGTCAGCACCGCCAGCAACCAGGTCTGGCCAAGGTTGAGTAGCATCAAATTTCGTCGCGAGACGCCGAGCGCCCACAACGGCGCCAGTTGGCCCAGGCGGCTTTGACTCTGGGTCAGCAGGCTGATGAACAGCGCGATGCCCGCCACCGCCAGCGTCAGGCTGTTGAGGGCGGCCGTGGCGGCGAAGGTGCGCTCGAAAACCTGCGTAGACCAGCCTTTGAGCTGGCTCTGATCAATGATGTGATTATCGTCGAGTGCGAAGCGCTGTTGCAGTTCACTCACCAGCGCGGGCACTGCGGCTGGATCGATGCGCAGGTTGAAGCGGTTGGCAGCCAGTTGCGGCCAGTGGCGCAGCAAGTGTTCGGCGTTGACCAGCAAGTGGCCCTTGGGATTGCCGTAGTCGGCGTAGATACCCACGATGCGCAGCTTCCATTGGCCTTCAGGGGCGGGGATGGTCAGGGTTTGCCCGACGCTCAGTTTGAGGCGACGGGCCAGTTGTTCGCTGATCATGACGCTATCACTCTGCACCAGTTGATCCCACGGATCACCACTGGCGGCCTCCAGTAGCGGCCAGTGTTCACGATAGGTTGAATGATCCACCACCCCGAACAGGTCCACAGGCCAGCCTTGCAGCTGGATCGACACTTGTCGGTTCGGCAGCACAGCGCTGACCTTGGGCTGTTGCACAAGCCAGGCCTGTATTTCAGGGGCTTGGGCAGCATTTTGCGGCGTGACGTACAACTCGGCGGTCAGCCGTTGTTCCAGCCAGTTGCCGAAGGTTTGCCGAAACCCGGACGTCATGCTCCCCGCGCCTATATTGGCCGCCAGTGCCAGTAATAGAGCCATCAATGCCAGGCTCAGCGCGGGTAATTGCTGGCGGCAATCAGCCAGAAACCATTGGCCCAGCACCGAACGGCTGCGTCCCAGCAACGCGTTGAGCAGACCATTGAGGAGCACCGGTAAACCCAGCGCCGCAGCCAGCAGCAGACCGCCCGTCAATACGAAACCTGCGGCGAGGCTGTCGCCGAGCAGCAGCGCGGCCAGTGCAGTAATTGCCGCGCCGCCCGCAACCCAGGCCTGTCGGCGCAACCAGCGACTGTGAGCCTGATGCCAGGCTTGTGGATTGGCCAGCGCCAGCAAGGGCAGGCGCGCCGCGCGAAGCAGACTGTTCGCCCCGGCCAGCAAGGCACCCAGTACACTCAAGCCAAGGCCGCCCAGCCACCAGATCGGGCTCAGGCTCAGTTGTCCCGCGACTTCAGCCCCATACAAACCGCGCAGACTGGCAGCCACATCGGGCAGCAGCAGGCTCGCCAACAGATAACCACTGGCAATCCCTAGCAGCCCGCCGAGCAAGGCCAAAACCCCCAACTCCATACCCAGCGCTGCAATCAGCATTCTGGCGCTGACCCCGCAGGCGCGCAGGTTACGTAACAGTCCACGGCGCTGCTCCAGCGCCAAGCCGATGGCCGCATGCACAATGAACAGACCGACGATGAAGGCAAGCACGCCCAGAGCATTCAGGTTCAGATGGAAACTTTCGGTGAGGCGCGTCAGATTGTTCTCTTCGCCGCTTTTCTTCAGTTGAAGCAGGCCGTTCAATTCAGCTGGCAAAGGCGGATTGCTCGCGGCGAAGCCTTTGGGCAGCAGTAGACGTGACACTTGATTGGGCATCTGCAGCAGTGGCTGAGCGAAGCCGATATCCGTGAGCAGCACGCCGGGCGCCATGTCGACTCGACTGTGCAACGGAGGCAGGAGCAGGCCGTTACTGGTCAGCGGTTGTTGCCCTTCATGGAGGCCCAGCGCTTGCAGTGTCTGGGTAGCGATCCAGGTCTGACCGGGTGGCGTGAGGAAATCGACGATCTCGCTAAGATCAAGCGTCTGTCCAGCCACCGCTGTCCCGCTGGGTAATGACACCGGTTCAATGCCCATCAGTTGCACACGGCGATCTTCAAGCCCTTGAAGAGAGATCCTGCCCTGTACCACGGGCGATACTGGCCAGCCCTCACGGCGCAGGCTGATAAACACGTCTTGCGAGAACGGCCCGTTATTGGCGGTGGTCAGACTGTTTTGCGGTTCGCCGCCGATCAATTGGCTGGCCTGGGCATAGCTTTGCCGGGCCTGACTGTTGAGTGCCTGAACGCCGGTCAGTAGCGCCGTTGCCAGCCAAAGTCCTGTCAGTACACTGAAAAACTGTACCGGGTGACGTCGCCAGTGGCTGAGCAGCGCGCGCAGTGTCCAGTAGAAAACCCGCACTTCAGCGATCGCTCTCGGTTGCCAGACGGCCATGATGCAGGATCACTTTCTGAGCCAGTCGCTCGGCCACCCGAGGGCTGTGGGTGACCATCAACAGGCTGGTGGAGCTGTCGGTCAGCAGGTCCAGCAGCAATTGCAGGACTTCATCGCTGGTGGCTTCATCGAGGTTGCCGGTGGGCTCATCGGCCAGCAGCAGGCCGGGCCGCGATGCCAGCGCCCGGCCAATGGCAACCCGCTGTTGCTGGCCGCCGGACAGTTGTTCCGGATAACGCTTGAGCAAGTCCCCAAGTCCCAGTCGTTCCACCAGTTGCGCCTGCCATTGCGGCTCATAACGCCCGGCCAGCCGCGCCTGAAATGCCAGGTTGTCTTCAACTTTGAGGCTGCCGATCAGGTTGAATTGCTGGAACACCAGGCCGATTTCCGTACGGCGCCAGTTGGCGAGTTGTGATTCGCTCATAAGATCCAGCCGCTGCCCGGCAATCTCGATCTGCCCCTCGTCGGCCTGATCAAGCCCAGCCACCAGATGCAGCAGCGTGCTTTTTCCGCTGCCGGATTCGCCCATCAAGGCGAGACTGCTGCCTTTCTGCAGAGATAAATCCACTCCACGCAAAACTGCCAGTGGACCTTGGGCGGTGGCGTAGCTCTTGAAGACGTTTTTTACTTCAAGCATGGGGGGCTCGATTGGCGGGTTTGTAGGGGGAGGATAGCAATATTGTGTACATATCCGGTTTTGTGGTCACGGCTGATATTGGTTGCGCCCTTACGGCGCCTCACTTTTGTGAATCCGGAAGCCGGCCCAGACAAAAGTAAGCAAAACGCTCTTACCCCACCACTCGGTCCCTCGCCTAGGCTCGGGATGCCCGCCCGCAGATCTGAAACCGTGGGCCGCCGCAACGGGCCATCCATGGCCCAATGCGGCTAACCCGGCGTCCTGCCGGGTTACCCACGGTTTCAGATCTGCGTCCGGCCAGCGTGATTTAACGGGGCGCCTAAGATCAAAAGCAGATCAAAAGCAAAGCGAATACGGCGGGATCGCCTCGGCCCGGTAGGAGCGAACTTGTTCGCGAGACGTCAGCACAGCCAACACAGACGTCGTCTGACACACCGCTTCGCAGCCTTCGGCAGCTCCTACAGAAAACCGGAAAGCTCACACAACCAGGTCGGCTGTCAGGCCGCCGCGCTTTTGATTTTGATCTGAGGCGCCCCGTTAAACCACGCCGGCCGGAATTCGATATTGCTGCGTGGGGTAAACCGGCAGGGATGCCGGTTTAGCCGCCTCAGGCCATGGATGGCCG
>NZ_JAWHNU010000084.1:0-21380 GCF_032582135.1 Pseudomonas syringae group sp. J309-1
TATCAAGGAGTTTTTCGTTCTGTCTGCGCCAGAAGAGGTGCGAATTATAGAGAGATTAGAGAGGCCGTCAACCCCTATTTCACGCTTTATTCCAAAACGAGCGTAATACGCCCGAAAGCCTTCTTCCCAGCCTGGCAAACATGAGTCGCTCCCACCTTAAAGACGAACGAGCGATCAACAACTTCACCATCTATACGCACGCCACCCGAAGCAAGCAGATCCCGGGCGACTGCGGAGTTCTTAACCAGCCCTGCCTTATTAAGGACGGCTGAGATCGGCATATCTTCAGGAGCACCTACCGATATTTCCGGCAAATCGTCTGGCAGCTCGCCTTCCTTCATACGATTACCCGCAGAGCGGTGCGCACTAGCAGCAGCTTCTTCACCATGGAAACGGGCGACGATCTCTTCAGCCAGTTTGATTTTGATGTCGCGCGGGTTTGCACCCTTCTCACAATCAGCCTTGAAGCCGTTGATCTCTTCCATAGAGCGGAAGCTCAGGAGCTCGAAGTAACGCCACATCAATGCATCCGGGATCGAAACCAGCTTGCTGTACATAACGCCCGGCGCTTCCTGGATACCTACATAGTTACCCAGCGACTTGGACATCTTCTTCACACCATCCAGACCTTCCAATAGAGGCATGGTGAGGATGCACTGCGCTTCCTGCCCATAGGCGCGCTGCAACTCGCGCCCCATCAGCAGATTGAATTTCTGGTCGGTACCACCCAGCTCGACATCGGAACGAAGAGCGACAGAGTCGTACCCCTGCACCAACGGATAGAGGAACTCGTGGATAGCGATTGGCTGGCTGCTTTTATAGCGCTTGTCGAAATCATCACGCTCAAGCATCCGCGCCACGGTGTACTGCGACGAGAGACGAATGAAATCCGCAGGGCTCAGCTTGTCCATCCACGTAGAATTGAAAGCCACCTCAGTCTTGGCAGGATCAAGAATCTTGAATACCTGGGATTTGTACGTCTCGGCGTAGTCGAGAACCTGCTCACGGGTCAGCGGAGGACGCGTGGCGCTTTTGCCACTTGGATCACCGATCATGCCGGTAAAGTCGCCAATCAGAAAGATGACGTGATGCCCCAACTCCTGGAACTGACGCAGCTTATTAATAAGCACGGTATGACCCAGGTGCAGGTCAGGTGCCGTAGGATCGAACCCGGCTTTAATACGCAGCGGTTGACCACGCTTGAGCTTGGCCACAAGCTCGGCCTCAACCAAAAGCTCATCTGCCCCACGCTTGATCAGCGCTAGCTGCTCTTCAACCGACCTCATATCCATCCCCTACAAATAGCCGTTTTCAAAAGGGGACCAACCATACAAGATCAGCGCCCAATTACAAGTTTTGCCCAGCATTGCGGGACGAATCGAAAGCCGATTCATCCGCAGGGTTGCTTCGCACAGGTTTTGGTTATATTTTATACAGTTATTTCATCTTCATCATGTCATTCATCTTTTCCAATTCATCTTTTTTCAAAGTCAAATTACCTATGATAGACACGCCGCCTAAAGCGCCACCGCTTTATCCCAAGACTCACCTGCTCGCAGCCAGCGGCATCGCCGCCCTGTTAAGCCTGGCGCTCTTGGTTTTTCCCTCAAGCGAAGTCGAAGCTAAAAAAACCGTTTTGAATCTTGATATGGAAGCGCCTGCTGATCAAAGCGCACCTAACCAAGACGCTCTGGAAACGACTGAAGCCACACATTCGGCAACAGATTCTCCATTCGCCCAGATCGACAATGGCGATGAGCAAACTGAGAGCAATGCGGCCAATGAACCCCAGCCCACCGCAGACAGCGCAGTGGCGGCTGCTGCACCCAAGAATCCCAACCATCGGGAAGTTACCGTAGCCAGAGGGGACACCCTGTCCACTCTGTTTGAAAAGGTAGGCCTTCCAGCTGCGACCGTGCATGAAGTCATGGCCAGTAATAAGGAAGCCAAACAATTCAGCCGCCTGCAGGATGGCCAGGTCCTGCAATTCGAACTGACGCCAGAAGGTCAGTTGAAGCAACTGCACACCAAGCTCAGCCAGCTGGAAAGCATCAGCTTGTCCAAAACGGACAGTGGCTTCACGTTCAATCGTGAAATCAGCAAGCCAGACGTGCGTACGGCCTACATACACGGCGTGATCACCAACTCCCTGTCACAGTCCGCACAGCGTGCAGGCCTTTCGCACACCATGACGATGGACATGGCCAACATCTTTGGCTACGACATCGACTTCGCTCAGGACATCCGTAAGGGTGACGAATTCGACGTCATCTACGAGCAGAAGGTCATCAACGGCAAAACGGTAGGCACCGGCAATATCCTTTCTGCCCGCTTTACCAACCAGGGCAAGTCCTACTCCGCAGTTCGTTACACCAACAAACAGGGCAACACCAACTACTACACCGCCGACGGCAACAGCATGCGCAAGGCCTTCATCCGCACGCCCGTTGACTTCGCCCGCATCAGCTCAATGTTCTCCATGGGTCGCAAGCACCCCATCCTGAACAAGATCCGCGCGCACAAAGGCGTCGATTATGCAGCGCCACGCGGTACGCCGATCAAAGCTACCGGCGACGGCAAGGTACTGCTGGCAGGCCGTCGCGGCGGATATGGCAACACGGTAATCATTCAGCACGGCGATACGTACCGTACGCTGTACGGTCACATGCAAGGCTTTGCCAAAGGCGTTCAGACTGGAAGCACCGTCAGACAAGGTCAGGTGATCGGCTATATTGGTACTACCGGTCTGTCGACAGGCCCGCATTTGCACTATGAGTTCCAGGTAAATGGCGTGCACGTCGACCCTCTGGGTCGTAAATTGCCGATGGCGGATCCGATCGCCAAATCCGAAAAACAGCGGTTCATGCAGCAGAGCCAGCCATTGATGGCTCGTATGGATCAGGAAAAGGCCACCATGCTGGCCTCGAGCAAACGATAAGCCATGGCCTTCTTTTATATAGGTGTGATGTCCGGCAGCAGTCTCGATGGGATCGATATCGCCCTTGTTGAGCAGGATGACCGGCCAAGACTGTTGGCAACTCACTACATCCCGATGCCGGAGGACTTGCGCGCCGAGTTGCTAGGGCTTTGCTCCAGCGGACCGGACGAGTTGGCTCGTGCAGCGATCGCTGAACAGAAGTGGGTTCGCCTGGCAGCTGAAGGCGTACTGACGCTTCTGACCCAACAAGGTATGGTCGCTGGCCAGATTCGCGCCATCGGCAGCCATGGCCAGACCATCCGCCATGAGCCCGCTCGAGGTTTCAGCATCCAGATCGGCAACCCGGCGCTGCTGGCTGAGCTGACCGAGATCACCGTAGTCAGCGATTTCCGTCGCCGCGACATCGCGGCTGGTGGTCAGGGCGCACCTCTGGTTCCCGCGTTTCATGAGGCGCTGTTCGACGACAATAAAGACCGTCGTGCCGTTCTCAACATTGGCGGTTTCAGCAACCTGAGCCTTATCGAACTGGACAGGCCGGTAACCGGCTTTGACTGCGGCCCAGGCAACGTTTTGCTTGATGCGTGGATTCAGTCGCAGCGCGGTGAAGGTTTTGATCGTGACGGCGCATGGGGCGCAAGTGGCAAAGTTGATCCTGCCCTGCTGAAAGCGCTACTCAGCGATCCGTTCTTCCTGACCAAGGGTCCGAAGAGCACAGGACGGGAGGTGTTCAACCTCGGCTGGCTGCACCACCATCTGTTCCAGCTGCCGACGCTTTCTGCCGAAAACGTACAGGCGACATTGATGGAGCTAACCGCTCTGTCGATTACAGAATCCCTGCAATCGGCTCAGTCGGAAACCAAGGAGCTGCTGATCTGTGGCGGCGGTGCGCACAACGTGGCACTGACCAATCGCCTGGCGGAATTGCTCCCTAATACCAAAGTCAGCAGTACGGCCGCCTTTGGTGTTGACCCTGACTGGGTAGAAGCCATGGCGTTTGCCTGGCTGGCGCATTGCTGCCTGGAAGGCGTGCCTGCCAACCGTCCGACCGTCACGGGCGCTCAGGGTCTGCGAGTGCTGGGCGCTATCTACCCGGCCTGACTCCAGACAAACAAAAACGCCGCGCATTTGCGCGGCGTTTTTATGTGTGCAGGACAATCAGATCGAGAACGAAGACCCGCAGCCGCAAGTAGTGGAAGCGTTAGGGTTCTTGATAACGAAACGCGAACCTTCAAGACCTTCCTGATAATCCACTTCAGCACCCGCCAGGTACTGAAAGCTCATTGGATCGACCACCAGGCTTACGCCTTCGCGCTCAACGATGGTGTCATCGTCGGCGACGTCTTCATCGAAAGTGAAACCGTACTGAAACCCGGAACAACCGCCGCCAGTCACGAATACACGCAGCTTAAGGCGATCGTTGCCCTCTTCATCGACCAGGGTCTTCACCTTGTGCGCAGCACCATGGGTGAATTGCAAAGCCGTTGGAGTGAAGGATTCGACGCTCATGTTAAATATCTCCCGGCGCTAAGCCGTCATAATGCGTAATGACGCGCATTATCCGCTTCTCCGAGAAAATTGGTCAACTATTCCAGAGCAGCGGCAAGTTTCAAGCCTCAAGCTACAAGTGGTCGCACCAACCTCTTGAAGCTTGAAGCTTGAAGCTAAAAACTGCTTCTAGGGCATCATCCCGGCATGGGACAGACCCAGCGTCTCGTCCAGCCCAAACATGATGTTCATGTTCTGTACGGCCTGGCCCGAGGCACCTTTGACCAGGTTGTCGATAACCGAGAGGACCACGACCAGATCCCCGCCCTGCGGACGATGGACCGCAATACGGCAAACGTTGGCACCGCGCACGCTGCGGGTTTCCGGATGGCTGCCAGCAGGCATCACATCCACGAACGGCTCGTTGGCATAACGCTTCTCGAACAGCGCCTGCAGATCAACTGACTTATCGACGACTGTGGCGTACAGCGTGGAGTGAATACCACGGATCATTGGCGTCAGGTGTGGGACGAAGGTCAGACCAACATCGCCGCCAGCCGCGCGACGCAGCCCTTGGGTGATTTCTGGCAAGTGACGATGGCCCTTGACCGCATAAGCCTTGAAGCTTTCATTGGCCTCGGAGTACAGCGAGCCGATGCTCAAGCCACGACCTGCCCCGCTAACACCGGACTTACAGTCGGCAATCAGGCGCGTGTTATCGGCAAGCCCGGCTTCCAGCAATGGCAGGAAACCCAGTTGCGTGGCGGTTGGATAGCACCCTGGCACAGCAATAAGGCGAGCCTGCTTGATTTGCTCACGGTTAACTTCCGGCAAACCATAAACTGCATCCTTGAGCAGCTCCGGCGCGCCGTGAGGCTGACCGTACCACTTCGCCCACTCCACGGAGTCTTGCAGACGGAAGTCAGCAGACAGGTCGATGACCCGAGTGCCGGCATTCAAGAGTTCGCCTGCAAGGGAATGCGCGACGCCGTGAGGCGTAGCGAAGAAGACGACGTCACAGGCACCAAGCGTTGCAATGTCAGGCACGCTAAATGCCAGGCCATCATAATGGCCGCGCAGATTAGGGTACATATCAGCAACAGGCAGACCTGCCTCGGATCGAGAAGTAATAACGACCACTTCAGCTTGCGGATGCTGTGCCAACAGACGCAGCAACTCGACACCGGTGTAACCCGTGCCGCCGACGATACCGACCTTGACCATAACCTGCCCTCAACGTACCAACTGGAAAGCCGTCGATAATATGGGCCTGGCGCGTCTGCGACAACCGACAACGTGACGTATGGGCGCTCAAGCCACTACTATTTGCATACCGTGAACCTGGGAATAACTAAAAATGCTTTTATGGATCAAGGCTTTTCATATCGTTTCAGTGGTCTGTTGGTTCGCAGGGCTGTTCTACCTGCCAAGACTTTTCGTTTACCACTCCATGAGCGAGGACGCGGTCAGCCGTGAACGCTTCTGTACCATGGAGCGTAAGCTGTACCGGGGAATCATGGGCCCGGCGATGATTGCGACATTGATTTTTGGCATCTGGCTTATCGCTTTGGTGCCGGGGTACATGAGCCAGGGCTGGATGCATGCCAAGCTCACACTGGTCGTTCTGCTGATCGGTTATCACCACGTATGTGGCGCACAGGTCAAACGCTTCGCTCGTGGCGAAAATGGCCGTAGCCATGTGTTTTACCGCTGGTTCAACGAAATTCCTGTATTGATCCTGCTGGCAGTCGTCATTCTGGTGGTGGTTAAACCTTTCTAATCTTCTGACGGGACCGTCTGCTCTTCCGTAGCCGGTCCGCGTTGCCCTTCTCACGACAAGGAAGCCAAGCATGACCACCCCGCTGTTCAAGATTGTGTTCGAAGGGCAGTTGCGTAACGGTGTTGAGTTGCAAACTGCCAAGCTCAATCTTGCTAGCCTTTTCAAGAGTGAAGTCACCGCTGTAGACAATCTGTTCAGCGGCAAGCCCGTCGCCCTCAAGCGAGGGCTGACTCAGGCCGACGCTCAGGTCTACCTTAAAGCGCTTAACGATGCTGGTGTCGAGGCGCGCATCGAAAGTGACCCCGTAATAATCCTGAACATTGAAGAGGTAGAAGATACCTCGCCGACGCTACAGTCCTCTGAGCCAGTGCCGACTTCGCCATACGCACCACCTCGCGCAAGTGTCATAGATGACGAGACAAAACAATCAGAACTGAAAATCTTCAGCTTTCAGGGGCGAATTGGGCGTGTACGTTACCTGGCGTGGATATCAGTGCTGGTTGTCACAGGCTTTATTGCTGCAGGCATATGTTCAGTGATCATGAGCGCCTCTTTGGTTGGCGGCGGCTTGTTGCTGGCGATTGTCGGAGCGGCATTCTTCCTGGTTGGCCTTCAGATAGGTGCTCAACGGCTGCACGATGCAGGATGGTCGGCGTGGCTGCTGTGTTTATACCTGGTGCCCTACATAGGCTTTGTGTTGCCTCTACTTCTGATTTTCGCCCCGGGCAACAAGGGAGCCAACCGCTATGGCCCGCCGCCGCCCCCTAATAACCGTGGCGTCATCCTGCTGGCATGCATGTGGATTCTGTTCATTGGCGTGTCCGTGATCACCACACTGACTGGTGGGTTCCTTTCACTGAAAGAAGAGCTGTCGGACGTCACCACACAATATGAGCAGTCACTGCCTGATGACGATCAATAGCCTGTCGTCCAGACCCTGGACTAAACTCCGCGGCCCGCACTACGTTCAACGGAGAACCGCATGACCCGTTACGCCTTGATCACCGGGGCAACCAGCGGAATTGGCCTGGCCATGGCCGAAGCCTTGGCGCGCAGAGGACGGAGCCTGTTACTCGTCGCCCGTCAGCGCGATCAGCTGGAAACGATCGCCATTGAACTGACTCAGCGTTTCGGCGTAGAGGTACTGATTCGCGCCTGCGATCTGGGCGAACCCTTGCGCCTGTCAGGTTTTCTGCTGGAACTGGAAGAAGAAGGTGCGCACCAGATCGACCTGCTGGTCAATTGCGCCGGTATCGGAACATCCGGTCCATTCCTGGCCCAGGACTGGGGATTGGAGCAGGACCTGATTGACTTAAACATTTTGGCCCTCACCCGCCTTTGCCACACGGTCGGTAATTTGATGGCGCTGCAGGGTGGCGGACAGATTCTCAACGTTGCATCTGTGGCTGCGTTCAGCCCAGGCCCGTGGATGAGCGCTTATTACGCAAGCAAAGCTTACGTGCTGCATTTCTCGGAGGGGCTGCGTGAAGAGGTCAAGAAGAACGGGATCAAAGTATCGGTCTTGTGCCCAGGCCCAACACGCACCAGCTTTTTCCGTACAGCCCAACTGCAAGTGGGCAAAAGCGGCAACGAGAAAATGATGAGCCCCGAAGAAGTGGCGCTTTACACCGTTCGCGCGCTGGCAAAGAACCGCGCAGTGATCATTCCTGGTTGGCGTAATCGATTGATCACATTCAGCCCCAGACTGGTCCCACGTTGGGTAAGTCGCAATATTGCCGGGCTGATCAACAAGTCCGTGTGCTCGCGCTGACCGACAAACACTGGGCGCGCGCCGGTCCCCTCAGTACACTCGGTGCAGTCCATTCATCTGCACGTTCCATCCACCACAAGGAGCAAATGGCTGTGGATACTTTGTTCACCAAGATCATCAACCGCGAAATACCGGCGAAGATCATCTACGAAGACGATCAAGTGCTGGCCTTTCACGACATTGCCCCCCAGGCACCGGTCCACTTTCTGGTTATCCCGAAGAAACCGATCCGCACGCTTAATGACCTGACCGAAGAAGACAAAGGTCTGGCCGGTCACATTCTGTTCACCGCGCAACGTCTGGCGAAAGAGCTGGGCTGTGAGGATGGATTTCGTGTGGTCATGAACTGCAATGAGCTGGGCGGTCAGACCGTCTATCACATTCATATGCACGTTCTGGGTCAGCGTCAAATGAACTGGCCGCCAGGTTAATCCGGATATTCAAACACTTGCGGTACGGCTGGAGGCCTCCACGGCTCTAGCCAGCTGATCCAGCTCAAGCCTCATCTGGCGGATTGGGGTAGACTGGCCCCATGGTTTTTCCGGAGGTGCCCATGGCTACCGAACGTCACTACTCCCCTATCGACCGTATCCTTTTACAGGCCGACGCTGCGATGCGCACGCTGTTGCCGTCCAAGGGTTACTCCTCACGTCCCTCGCCAGCTCTCGTCCAGCCCGATGTCGCAATGAGCGACGTTGATACCCGACACGTTGCGGGCCTTATGCGTATCAACCACACAGGTGAAGTGTGCGCCCAGGCGTTGTATCAAGGGCAGGCACTCACCGCCAAATTGCCCGATATACGCAAAGCGATGGAGCATGCCGCAGAAGAAGAGATTGACCATCTGGTCTGGTGTGAACAGCGCATTCACCAGTTGGGCAGCCATACCAGCGTACTCAATCCACTATTTTACGGCTTGTCCTTCGGCATCGGTGCCGCAGCAGGGTTGATCAGCGACAAGGTCAGCCTGGGTTTCGTCGCAGCGACCGAAGATCAGGTCTGCAAACACTTGAATGAGCACCTTGAGCAACTGCCGGCCGAAGACGAAAAGTCCCGTGCGATTCTTGAGCAGATGCGTGCCGACGAAGAACACCACGCACAAAGCGCGCTGGATGCAGGCGGCTTCCGCTTCCCGGCGCCGGTCAAGTTCGGCATGAGCGTGCTGGCCAAACTCATGACCAAAAGCACTTATCGTATTTAAACCCGATAAATCGCGAGCACAAAAAAGGCGCCCTCAGCAGGCGCCTTTCTTTTTGCATTGAATCCTAGACGGCGACGTTAACGTTGCGGCCGTAGAAGATTTCCAGCATTTCGTGTTTGACCTTGGCGGTCACCTGATCACGTTGCACCGGGGACAGATTGCTGGTCGCGTCGCCGAACAGGTAGTTATCCAGTTCGAAGTTCTTGAGCAGCATCTTGGTGTGGAACAGGTTCTCCTGATACACGTTCACGTCAGTCATCTGGTAACTGTTGCGCGTGTCTTCAGAGAGGTAGTTCTGAATCGAGTTGATCTCATGGTCGATGAAGTGCTTCTTGCCTTCAACGTCACGGGTGAAGCCGCGCACACGATAGTCGACCGTCACGATGTCTGATTCGAACTTGTGAATCAGGTAGTTCAGCGCTTTAAGCGGTGAAATCACCCCACAGGTTGACACGTCGATGTCCACACGGAAGGTCGCGATACCGTCAACCGGGTGAATTTCCGGATAGGTATGGACGGTGATGTGGCTCTTGTCGAGGTGCGCCAGAATGGTTTCCGGCAGCGGGCCCGGCGACTCTTCGATCTGGCTTTCGGTAGGCGTCACCGGCTGCTCGGAAATCAGAATAGTCACGCTGGCGCCTTGAGGATCGTAATCCTGGCGGGCGATGTTGAGGATGTTGGCGCCAATGATATCGACGACATCGGTCAGAATCCGCGTCAGGCGTTCGGCGTCGTACACACTGTTGATGTACTCGACGTAAGCCTGCTGGTCCTGCGGGGTTTCCGCATAGCAGATGTCATAGATGTTGAAGCTCAAGGTCTTTGTCAGGTTATTGAACCCGTGGAGCTTGAGTTTGCTTTTCACCGTTAAAAACTCTCTATATATGTGCGGCCCAAGCCACGTGATCAAGCATGCCCGTCAGTTGAGCGAAGCTCAGCTGCGTAGGACGGTTAACACCTCTTCGCGGTGGCGATTTTGGTTGTCTGGTCGGGAGCGGCCGCAAACAACCTGCGCATCCTGCTCCCTGAAAAAGGGGCGCATTATGCAGACGTCAGGAGCTGTCTGCCAGAGTGTGCGCCGCTTTTATGATAATTGGGTGTCGTTAGCCCAATTCAATGATTTCGTAGTCGTGAGTAATCTCGACCCCGGCGTTGCCGAGCATGATCGAGGCTGAGCAGTATTTCTCGGCGGACAGCTCGATGGCGCGCTTGACCTGAGCTTCTTTCAAGCCACGGCCCTTCACCACGAAATGCAGGTGAATTTTGGTGAATACCTTTGGGTCTTCAGTGGCGCGTTCGGCTTCCAGAAAGGCCTCGCAGCTTTCTACTGGCTGGCGCGACTTCTTCAGAATGCTGACCACATCGAAGTTGCTGCAACCGCCGAGGCCGATCAGCACCATCTCCATAGGGCGCACGCCCAGATTGCGACCGCCACTCTCGGGCGGGCCGTCCATCACCACTACGTGACCACTGCCGGATTCACCGAGGAACATGGCTTCACCAGCCCATTGAATGCGTGCTTTCATCGCCAGGGGCTCCAATGCTGAAAAGGCGGCCAGCTTAGCACAGCGCTCGCCACGCTCTGAACGTACCGAGAAATTCCACTTTAAGACCAACCTGTAGGAAATTTCCGAAATGGTCTCAAATGAGATCCAAAAAGCTGGCTAAATGCAATCTGCTGCCGATAACGCTAACAATGCCTCCGGCGATGTACTTTTTCAGGACAAAAGAATGCTAGCTATTCCCCTGTCATCAAAGACCAAGCACCTGGAAAAGTTTCTGGCTCACGCCCAGCGTCGCCGCTATTCGGCCAAATCCAACATCATTTGTGCAGGGGATCGTTCCGAGTCCTTGTTCTTCATCATCAAAGGCTCGGTCACCGTGCTGATCGAAGATGATGAAGGCCGCGAGATGATCGTTGCCTACCTGAACTCCGGAGATTTCTGCGGCGAGCTTGGGCTTTTCGAACCTGTCGGAAATGAAAAAGAGCGCAGCGCCTGGGTGCGTGCCAAGACCGAGTGCGAAATTGCTGAAATCAGCTACAGCAAATTCCGCGAGATATCGCTGCTGGAACCGGAAATCCTCTACGCCCTTGGCGCCCAGATGGCCGAACGTTTACGCAACACCACGCGCAAGGTTGGCGACCTCGCCTTTCTCGATGTCACTGGCCGTGTCGCCGGTACGCTGCTGGATTTGTGCAAGCAGCCGGATGCAATGACTCACCCTGACGGCATGCAGATCAAGATCACGCGCCAGGAAATCGGACGTATTGTGGGATGTTCACGAGAAATGGTTGGCCGGGTGCTCAAAGCGCTGGAAGAACAGAAACTGGTCCACGTCAAAGGCAAGACGATGGTGGTGTTCGGTACGCGTTGAGAAGCCAATCGGGGGCTATCGCTGAATCACCCATAGGCATGGATTGAAATCTTATCTCCCGTGGGAGCGAATTCATTCGCGAAAGCGGTATCTGAAGCGATAGATATGCATTGAATGGACTGGCCTCTTCGCGAATGAATTCGCTCCCACAGGTCGTGGGCTCACCTTTGCTCCGATAACAGCGAAAGTCCTTCCTGATAGGTCTGCGCCAACCTCTCCAACACACCCTCAACCGCAAACGCCTCGCGCAATGCAATATGGCTGTCGGCTCGCACGCGCTGATCAAGCTCGCAGATTTCGTTGAAGCGATTAACGGCGGCGACCATTTCATGCCGTTCGTTATCGACCAGCAATGCACCGTGGGCAAGTACGACAGGCCTCAGCCCACCTTGGCTCTGGCGCCATCGCTGGGCGGTGCCGACCATCTTGCGGCCATCAAGGTTGACGTTGAAGCGACCGTCACAAAACGCACCCTCCACTTCGCCTAACGAAGCAGCACCACCCAGCTCATTCAAAACATCCAGAATCGGCTGACATAGACGGCGATAGGCGAGTTCGATACGGTCGCGATCCGGGTCACTTGCAGGCTGGGCGTAAACCAGGGCGATGTTCACCGTGGCTGACGACTGCGGAACCGGCTCACCTCCGGTTTCCCGCAACAGAATTGGCCAGCCGCTGTCAGCCAGTGTTTCGCTGGCCTCTACAAATCCGGGCAAACGGCTCATGCGGCGAGGCATCACCAGCGCTCGATCGCTCGGTCGCCAGAGCAGTAATGCAAAATCGGAATTCCCGTCACAGACTGAGGCAAGCAAGTCCTGCTCGGCTTTCAGGCCAGCTTCGACGCAGATATCAATCACCGAACCAGACATGTTGATCCTCTGTAAAACCTGTCGAAGCAAAGCCGAGGAATGATCAGTCCAGGGTAGAGCTGCGCACCGGAGGCGTACCGCGCTCAGGGAAGAACAGACGCTGCAGTTCATCACCCGGATGCTCGGCGCGCATGAACGCTTCACCCACCAGGAAGGAATACACATCGCTGATTTCCATCAACTCGACATCGGCACGGTTGAGAATGCCGCTTTCAGTGATGACCAGACGATCACGAGGAATACGCGGGAGCAAATCCAGCGTGGTTTCCAGGCTCACTTCGAAGGTGTGCAGGTTGCGGTTGTTAACGCCGACCAGTGGCGTGTCGAGGGTTTTCAATGCGCGCTCCAGCTCATCGCCGTCGTGCACTTCAACCAACACGTCCAGCCCGACGCTTTTCGCGACCGAAGCCAGCTCAGCCATTTTCACGTCATCCAGCGCAGAGACAATCAGCAGCACACAATCAGCGCCAAGGGCGCGGGCTTCAATGATCTGATAGGGATCAATCATGAAGTCCTTGCGGATCACCGGCAGCTTGCACGCAGCACGCGCCTGCTGCAGATAAGCATCAGCACCCTGGAAGTAATCGACATCGGTCAGCACCGAGAGGCAGGTCGCCCCGCCCTTCTCATAGCTTCGGGCGATGTCGGCAGGTACGAAGTTCTCGCGAATCACGCCCTTGCTCGGCGATGCCTTTTTAATTTCGGCAATGACCGCCGGCTGCTTGCGCTTGGCTTGCTCAATCAACGCGTTGGCGAAGCCGCGAACCGGGTCAGCCGCTGCAGCCAGCTTCTCTACTTCAGCCAGGCTGACGGAAGCACTGCGAGCTGCCACCTCCTCGGCCTTACGGGCAAGAATCTTTTCCAGAACTGTTGGCACGCTCATTCTTCATTCTCCTGCTTGAATACCGCGGTAAAGGCACCCAATTCTTCAAGCTTCTCCCGGGCCAGGCCGGTATGAAGCGCATCGTGAGCCAACTCGACACCTTCTTTAAGCGTGTAGGCATGATCAGCAGCATAAAGCGCTGCGCCCGCATTCAGCACGATCATTTCGGCCGCTTTTTGGCCATGTTCGGTATTACGACGACCCAGCGCATCGCGGATCAGAACCAGCGAAGCTTCAGGGCCATCAACGCTCAGGCCAAACAGGCTCTGGCTTTTCATGCCCAGATCCTCAGGCTGCACCCAATATTCGGTGACTTCGCCGTTTTTTAGTTCAGCCACGAACGTCGGTGCAGCAAGACTGAACTCATCCAGGCCATCCTGCGAATGCACCACCAGTACATGCTTGCTGCCCAGACGAAGCAGAACTTCGGCCAAGGGGCGGCACAGGGCCTGACTGAATACGCCCACCACTTGATGGCGCACACCGGCCGGATTCGTAAGCGGGCCGAGCATATTGAACAGGGTACGCAAGCCGAGATCGCGACGCGGGCCTGCGGCATGTTTCATTGCGCCATGATGAGCCTGGGCGAACATGAAACCGATGCCCACGCTGTCAATGCAGCGCGCCACTTGTACCGGCGTGAGATTGAGGTATACGCCAGCCGCTTCCAGCAAATCAGCGCTACCGCTCTTGCCCGAGACTGCGCGGTTGCCGTGCTTGGCGACGGTACAACCGGCTGCGGCAACCACGAAAGAAGACGCCGTCGAAACGTTGAAAATGTTAGCGCCGTCACCACCGGTGCCCACTACGTCTACAACGCCATCGAGGGTTTTCAGCTCAACCTTGTCGGCCAGCTCGCGCATGACCGAAACCGCACCGACAATCTCATCGATGCTTTCGCTCTTCATGCGCATGCCCATCATGAAAGCGCCAATCTGCGCTTCCGTGCACTGCCCGGTCATGATGGCGCGCATGACGTCGCTCATCTCGGCGGTGCTCAAATCCAGATTATCGACAACACGCCCCAGAGCGGTCTTGATGTCCATTGGCTTAGTCATAACGAATCCTTAACCCTGACGGGTGCCGCCGGTTTGCTTGAGGAAGTTGGCGAACAGCTCGTGGCCCTGCTCGGTCAGAATTGATTCAGGGTGAAACTGGATCCCCTCGACGTTCAGTGTCTTGTGGCGCAAGCCCATGATTTCGTCTCTCGAACCATCTTCCAACGCAGTCCAGGCTGTCACTTCGAGGCAATCAGGCAGGGTGTCGAGTTTGACAACCAGCGAGTGATAGCGGGTAACGGTCAGAGGGTGATTCAACCCTTCGAACACGCCGTGATCCTCATGAACCACCGGGCTGGTCTTGCCGTGCATGACCTGACGGGCGCGCACAACGTCACCGCCGAACGCCTGACCAATCGACTGATGCCCAAGGCATACACCCAGAATCGGTAGTTTGCCCGCAAAATGTTTGATCACTTCCAGGGAGACGCCTGCTTCATTCGGCGTACAAGGGCCAGGCGATACCACAATGCGCTCAGGGTTGAGGGCTTCGATCTCGGCAACGGTCAATTCGTCGTTGCGGATCACCTTAACGTCGGCACCCAGCTCACCGAAGTACTGCACGACGTTGTAGGTAAAGGAATCATAGTTATCGATCATCAGCAGCATTTGGCTTAAACCCATTGAATTACTGACTATTTTTTCAACCTTCAAAATCGCTGCCGATTGAGTGCCCGCTAGTGTAACGACCGGCGGTTGGCCCGGAAAAGCGGCAGGGCGGAGTTTTAAAGGCGTATCAGGAGGTCCGGACAGGCCGGAAGAGAATAAGTCAGGCGCGCCAACGCCAGCGGGCGTGAGCCTTGATAACGCGCATCAAGAGTTTGCTGACGATCAACACAGGGGAGGTCTCATTTTTACGTTCCGGCACATTAGCGTACCGGGCCATGGCGTGCAATATCACATAGCCTGAGGAGGAAGAGCAAAATCCATGTCTTGAGTCATTAAATCGCCAGCACTGTAAAGCAGCGGGTACAAATCGATCGCCATAATCACCGTCGGGCGGTTAATGACTTTTTGGCCTATCGTTGGTGGTCCAGCTAGCTACTTTTTCGTAAAGCCATAAAAACAACAACTAGGACTCCGACAATGTTCAGACCCCGACGGTTTACGGCGCTTGCCGCCAGCCTGCTTGTTTACGCTTGCCCTTCCAGCTGGGCAGCCACTTCGCCTTATTCAACCATGGTGGTGTTCGGTGACAGTCTGGCCGATGCCGGACAGTTTCCCGATGCCGGTGGCCCAAACGGGGCGACATTACGCTTCACCAACCGCACCGGCCCGACTTACAGGGACGGTAGCGGTGAAGTTTTCAGCCTGAATTCATCGACCTTGCTGGGCATGAAACTCAATATCGCGCCGGGAGACCTTGCACCGTCTACATCACCCGTCAACGCAGCGTCAGGTTTGGCAGATGGCAACAACTGGGCGGTCGGTGGCGATCGCACCGATCAGGTGTATGAGGCGATCACCTCCGAGTCCAAAGTGATTGACCCGGACGACGGTACGGTGTTTCGCACTCGTCCGGGTTATCTGGTGGCCAATAACTTCCGGGCCGACCCCAACGCGTTGTACTACCTGACAGGCGGAGGCAACGACTTCTTACAAGGTCGGGTACTGAGTCTGTCGCAATCTCGTGACGCGGCTGACCGTCTGGCGGACAGCGCGCAGGTGCTGCAACAAGCTGGGGCGAAATACATCATGGTCTGGCTGCTGCCGGATATCGGCCAGACGCCAGCAGTGTCGGGCACAATCCTTGAACCTATCACCTCGATCCTCAGCGGGGCGTTTAACGCGCAACTGGTCAGCCGACTTGCGCAAATCGATGCCGAGATTATCCCGCTGAACATTCCGCGGCTTCTGTCTGAAACGCTGGACGACCCTGCACGATTTGGCCTGGCGGCAGGCCAGAATCTGACTGGCACTTGCTTCAATGGCAATAGCTGCACTGAAAACAGCACCTATGGTCTGAACAGCGCGACACCAGACCCCAGCAAGTTATTGTTCAATGACGGCGTGCATCCGACAGTGACCGGGCAGCGATTGATTGCCGACTATGCGTATTCATTACTGGCAGCGCCTTGGGAAGTCAGCCTGCTGCCAGAGATGGCCAACGGCACGCTACGTGCGCAACAGGATGAACTGCGCAGCCAATGGCTAGCGGATTGGGGTAATTGGCAGGGAGTCGGGCAGTGGCGTGCGATTGTCGCCGCAGGTGGTCAGAAAATGGACTTTGATGCACAGGACAACTCAGCCAATGCTGACGGTCATGGCTACAACGTGACCGTTGGCGGCAGTTATCGACTCGCCGATCATTGGCGAATCGGTCTGGTTGGCGGAGCTTATCGGCAACAACTGGACGCCGGGGATCGGGATTCGGACTACAAACTCAATAGTTATCTGGCGACTGCCTTTGTCCAGTATCAGGCGAACCATTGGTGGGGTGATCTTGCTGCCTCAGGTGGACATCTGGATTACGAGAATGCCGAGCGCAAATTCGCACTGGGTATCAGCCAAGGGAATGAGAAAGGCGATACGGATGGTGAAATCTGGGGAGCCAGTACAAGACTGGGATTTGATATCGCGGGCGCCAACAGCCCTTGGCATTTATCGCCCTTCATCAGCGCGGACTACGCATATGTGAGCGTGAATGGCTATTCGGAAAAAGGCACTCGCTCAACGGCACTGACCTTTGATGAACAGACTCGCAAGTCACGACGCCTGGGTGCTGGTTTGCAGGGCAAGTTTCAGGTCACCCCAACGACGCAGCTGTTCGCCGAAGTAGCGCATGAGCGGGAGTTTGAAACTGATCAACAGGAGGTGACCATCGCCTTGAACAGCCTGCCGCTCAATGACTTCACCCTTGAAGGCTACACGCCGCAACGAGATCTGAACCGCGCCACACTTGGCGTCAGCCAGAAACTGACCCGAGACCTGACGCTACGCGGCGGGTACAACTGGCGCAAGAATGATGATGTCACCCAGCAAGGGATGAATCTGGCAGTGAGTCTGGATTTTTAAACAGCCCCCCCCCTGTGGGAGCGGTGCTTGCCCGCGATAAGAGTGACGCGATCTAAAGTGGACCGCGTCCAGCCTTATCGCGGGCAAGCACCGCTCCTATCAAACATCACTCCAATAATGGATTTGAAACGCGGACCTTGTAGGAGCTAACTTGTTGGCGAAGCGGAATTTCTGACGATGCGGGTCCGACGTCTCGCCAACAAGTTGGCTCCTACACAGGCTGTGTGAAAACCTCACGAGCCAATTAGCTGGCTAAAAAACGCTCAAAAAACCGCGCTCCTACGTGAGTTTGAGGTCTGTGACCCACACAAACTTTTAAAGATTTCACGTGAGCGCGCGCAGTTTGTTTTTGTCTGAGGGTTTTCACACAGTCTGTACAGGTCACCCGTTTGCTGCGCGACAGCGCGGTGTCAGGGATACCGGGACCACTCCCACAGGGTTAAGCCTCACTGCTCCTGCTCAGCCAGCGCCACGGCGCGGAACATCGCCCGGCGTTTGTTCAGGGTTTCTTCCCATTCCAGCGCAGGCACCGAGTCAGCCACGATGCCGCCACCGGCCTGTACATGCAGTTCGCCGTTCTTGATGACCGCGGTCCGGATCGCAATCGCGGTGTCCATGTTGCCGTTCCAGGCCAGATAACCCACAGCGCCGCCGTAGACGCCACGTTTCACAGGCTCCAGTTCGTCGATGATTTCCATGGCGCGGATCTTCGGTGCACCGGACAAGGTGCCTGCTGGCAAAATCGCCCGCAGTGCATCCATCGCCGTCAGGCCGCTTTTCAACTGACCGGTAACGTTGGAAACGATATGCATCACGTTGGAGTAACGCTCAATGACCATTCTCTCAGTGAGCCGGACCGAACCGATTTCCGAAACACGGCCAGTATCGTTGCGCCCCAGATCGATCAGCATCAAGTGCTCGGCGATTTCCTTGTCATCGGACAGCAGGTCTTCTTCCAGCGCCAGATCAGCTTCTTCGTTCGCACCGCGAGGGCGGGTGCCGGCAATCGGGCGAACGGTGATCAGGTTGTCTTCAACACGCACCAGCACTTCCGGAGAACTGCCAACCACGTGGAAATCGCCAAAGTTGAAGAAGTACATGTAAGGCGTCGGGTTGAAGCAGCGCAGTGCCCGATACAGATCAATCGGTGCAGCCTTGAAGTCAATGGACATACGCTGCGACGGAACCACCTGCATGACGTCGCCCGCCAGGATGTATTCCTTGATGGTATCGACTGCCCGCTCGTAGTCATCCTGGGTGAAACTTGAGCGGAATACCGGATCAGCCGCTTGCGGCCGGGTCAGGTCCAGGCCACGACGCGGAGTGATGGGCTGACGCAGTTGTTCCATCAGTTCGTCGAGACGGGCCAGGCCGTTTTCGTATGCGTCCTGCTGGGCCGGGTCGACCAACACGATAGCGTGCATCTTGCCCGCCAGGTTATCGAACACGACGACGGCATCAGACACCATCAGCAGGATATCTGGCACGCCCAACGGATCAGGATTCGGGCATTTGCCGAGGCGCTTCTCGACATAGCGAACACAGTCATAACCGAAGTAACCCACCAGCCCGCCGTTGAAACGTGGCAGGCCAGGAATGGTCGGCACGTTGTAACGCGCCTTGAAAGTTTCAACGAACGCCAGCGGGTCTTCGGTCTCAAGATGCTCGATCTCGACGCCGTCGTGAGTGACACGAACATCGTGATCGTGAACGCGCAAGACCGTGCGGCATGGCAAACCGATGATCGAGTAACGGCCCCATTTCTCGCCGCCCTGCACCGACTCCAGCAGATAGGAGTTCGGTTGGTCGGCAAGCTTGAGGTAGATCGATAGCGGCGTGTCGAAGTCGGCCAGGGTTTCGTAGGCAAGCGGGATGCGATTATAGCCAGCAGCAGCCAAACGCAGGAATTCTTCGCGATTCATCATCAGCCTCATTGGTGAGGGTTAGCAGTCAGGTAAGCAAACAGTGCCGGTAAACGTATCCGGCCGGATTCAAGTCAGGCGCGCCAACGCCAGCGGGCCAAGGCCTTGATGACTTTCATCCAGAGTTTGCGAGTGACCACCACGATGGAATCTCTAAAGGAGGGATCTTTGATTTCCGGCAACAGTATCCCAGCGTCCAGATCCAGGCAACCGGGAATCAGACGTCGCAGGTCATCAATGACCAGCGCCGGGGACTCTTCTTCAATCGGTCGACCATGATTGTAGCCGTAGCTCATGGCAACACAGGGCACACCAGCGGCTTTGGCGGCCTGCACGTCGCTGCGTGAATCACCGACGAACAGCGACTGCGAGGCTGGAATATTGGTCATCTTCATGACAAAGAACAGCGCCGCCGGATCAGGCTTTTTCGTCGGCATGGTGTCGCCACCGATGATCAGGCGGAAAAAACGGCCCAGTTTCATCTCATCCAGCAGCGGTGCGACGAAGCGCTCCGGCTTGTTGGTGATCAGCGCCATCTCCACGCCCATCTTCTGCAGCCACTTCAGGGTTTCACGAACGCCAGGATAGACCGTCGTGAACTCATGCTTTTCGGCATAGAACTTCATGAAGATTTCCAGCGCCTGCCCGGCCTGGGCATCATCGACGCCACTGTGGTCCAGGTCATTGGCCAGAGCTCGGCGTACCAGAACAGGCGCACCGTTGCCGATCCAGTTTCTGACCTGCGCCAGACCGGCCGCAGGACGACCCAGTTCAAGCAGCATTTTGTCCACCGCCACAGCCAGATCGGGTACCGAATCCACCAAGGTGCCGTCCAGATCAAACATGATCAGCTTTGGCAGGCGCCCCGGAAACAGTTGCTCAAAGCCGCTCATGCGCGGGACAGCGCCAGTTCTGCGCGCATCTTGTCGATGACTTGCTTGTAGTCCGGGGTATTGAAGATGGCGGAACCGGCGACAAAAGTGTCAGCACCGGCGGCGGCGATCTCACGGATGTTGTTCACGTTTACGCCACCGTCGATTTCAAGACGGATGTCGAGACCCGAGGCATCGATCAAGGCACGTGCCTCACGCAGTTTGTTCAGCGTCCCCGGGATGAATTTCTGACCGCCAAAGCCAGGGTTGACGCTCATGAGCAGGATCATGTCGACCTTGTCCATCACGTACTCCAGCAGGTTCAGCGGAGTCGCCGGGTTGAATACGAGGCCCGCCTTGCAACCGCCCTCTTTGATCAACTGCAACGAGCGATCAATGTGCTGCGTCGCTTCCGGGTGGAAAGTGATGTAGCTGGCACCCGCCTCAATGAAATCGCCGATGATGCGATCCACCGGGCTGACCATCAAGTGCACATCGATGGGTGCCGTCACGCCATATTTACGCAGCGCCGAGCACACCATCGGACCGATGGTCAGGTTCGGCACATAGTGGTTGTCCATCACATCGAAGTGAACAATGTCGGCACCAGCGGCCAGTACAGAGTCAACTTCCTGACCCAGACGGGCGAAGTCGGCGGAGAGAATCGATGGAGCAATGAGGAAGGGCTGCATGACGCACCTTTTTGAACAGAATCACGGTGGCGCGCATTGTACTCCAAGACTTTCTGGAAAACTCCAACCCCGGCAGGAGCGAACTTGTTCGCGAGGCATTCGATCAGTCAGCTCAACCAAAACAGGTACATCGCCTCGCCAACAAGTTGGCTCACAGAGTGAACACGGTGTCCCCCCCGTAGGAGCTGAGCTTGCTCGCGATGAACGATGATGCCGTGTGGCCATGCAACCGAGTCGCCAATATCGCGGGCAAGCCCGGCTCCCACAGGGATTTGCGATCCGCCTGAAACGGTTGTCTGTGGGAGATTCTATGTTGGCCTGCAAGCGTTGATCCCGGTGGGAGCGAATTCATTCGCGAAAGCGGCGTTTCAAGCACTAAAAACTTTTCGGATGTACCGGCCTCTTCGCGAATGAATTCGCTCCCACATAGACCGCGTTTTACCGTAATTGGATGGACTCGCCCAAGCCGAGGCGTCAGTAGCGCCACGGTGGCATTCTTAAGAAGCCAACGACAGCGA
>NZ_JAWHNU010000085.1:0-20800 GCF_032582135.1 Pseudomonas syringae group sp. J309-1
AAGGACGGTGAAGATTTCTAAAACCCGGTACCCAGTGGACCGTAAGGCTGCTCCGCTTAAGTGAACAGCATTACGGCTTAGGCCGGGCTTTTTCATACATGGACGAATCTGATTTCGCTGCAATCCTGAGGCGGTCGCGGCCTGTACGAGACTAGACACTGTCCGTACAATGCCCAGTCATTTCCAGTCTCAGCAACCGACAACGGCCAACCATGCGCACCAGTCAATTTTTGCTCGCCACACAGAAAGAAACCCCTTCCGATGCGGTCGTGATCAGCCACCAGCTCATGCTGCGTGCGGGCATGATTCGCAAACTTGCTTCCGGTCTGTACACGTGGCTGCCCATGGGCTTGCGCGTATTACGCAAGGTCGAAGCCATCGTTCGTGAAGAAATGAACGCTGCTGGCGCACTGGAAGTACTGATGCCTGGTATCCAGCCCGCCGAGTTGTGGCAAGAATCCGGCCGCTGGGAACAGTACGGTCCTGAACTGATGCGCCTGACTGACCGGCACAACCGTGAATTCTGTCTGGGCCCGACTCACGAAGAAGTCATCACCGATCTGGCCCGTAACGAGCTCAACAGCTATAAACAGCTGCCGATCAATCTGTACCAGATCCAGACCAAATTCCGCGACGAAATTCGCCCGCGCTTCGGTCTGATGCGTGGCCGCGAGTTCGTCATGAAAGACGCCTACTCGTTCCATGCTGATCACGCTTCATTGCAGATCACCTACGATCGCATGCATCTGGCTTACTGCAACGTGTTCTCGCGTCTGGGCCTGAAATTCCGCCCGGTTGAAGCCGATAACGGCTCAATAGGTGGTGCAGGCTCGCACGAGTTCCACGTACTGGCCGAATCTGGCGAAGACGATATCGTGTTCAGCAATGGCTCCGATTACGCTGCGAACATTGAAAAAGCCGAAGCCGTACCACGCGAAACCAGCCGTGGCGCTGCAACTGAAGAGCTGCGCCTGATCGACACACCTGACGCCAAGACCATTGCGCAACTGGTGGAAGGCTTCAACCTGCCGATCGAGAAGACCATCAAGACCCTGGTGGTACACGCCGCAGAAGAAGGCAAGCTGATTGCCTTGATCATTCGTGGCGACCACGAACTGAACGAAATCAAAGCCGCCAAACTTGAGCAGGTTGCGAGCCCTCTGGTCATGGCTTCCGAAGCCGAACTGCGCGCTGCAATTGGCGCCGGTGCTGGATCCCTCGGCCCGCTGAATCTGCCGCTGCCTTGCATCATCGACCGTTCGGTTGAACTGATGAGCGACTTCGCCATTGGTGCAAACATCGACGACAAGCACTACTTCGGCGTCAACTGGGAACGCGACCTGCCGGTTCCGGCCGTCGCCGATCTGCGTAACGTTGTTGCTGGCGACCCTAGCCCGGATGGCAAAGGCACCCTCGAAATCAAACGCGGCATCGAGGTCGGCCACATCTTCCAGTTGGGCACCAAGTACAGCGAAGCCATGAAATGTCAGGTACTGGGCGAGAACGGCAAGCCGGTGAACCTGTCCATGGGCTGCTACGGCATTGGTGTGTCCCGCGTGGTTGCTGCTGCCATTGAGCAGAACAGCGACGATAACGGCATTATCTGGAATGACACCCTGGCGCCCTTCCAGATCGCTCTGGTTCCGCTGCGCTACGAAACTGACGCAGTCCGCGAAGCGACCGACAAGCTGTACGCCGAACTGACCGCCGCAGGTTTCGAAGTACTGCTCGATGATCGCGACAAGAAAACCAGTCCTGGCAACAAGTTTGCCGACATGGAGCTGATTGGTATACCGCATCGTATCGTCGTCAGTGATCGCGGCCTTGCCGAAGGTAACCTGGAATACAAGAGCCGGACCGAGTCCGAAGCCCAGGCCCTGCCGGTTGCCGAGGTACTGTCCTTCATCCAGGGCCGCGTAAGTCGCTGAGTCCTGATAGCGCCCATCGAAAGATGGGCGCTATCGTTTTAGCAACGACGCGCCTTAATTCGCAAGAGATCTCATGTTCAAGCGATCCCCTTTCAGCCTGGGCTGCGTGCTGTTTTGCGCTACCTTGGTCAGCGGCTGCGCCAATCAGCTGTCGCAACGCAGCGAGCACGAAGAACGCATCGAGCGCAAACTGCTCTCGCACAGCGTCCAGATCGACCTCGGCGAGCCCAAAACCCTTGAGCTGCCGCAACGGCGTGTGCGTATTCACGAGCAGCGGACCTTTGAGGTCACCGAATTTGAAGTGACTCGTCATTACGACCGTTACACGCCCTATCAGCCCTGGCGGGAAATCTACGAGATTCCCTTGGGCGCAGTGGCCGTTGTCGCGGGCGTCGGTGCCAACGTGGTCAATGTCTTCGCCTTGGGCCGCCTACCGGATAGCGTGACCAAAGACTGGATCAACTACGGTGTCGCCGGGCTCAACCCTTTCATGAACGCCCCCTCTCACGGGCGCGCTCAGCAAAATCTGGCGGGTATCAACGAAGTACAGCAGGACAAGAGAATCGAAAACACGACACTGCCGTGGAATGAACGCCCGGTAACGGTCAAGGCCGGATCCCAAATTCACGAACTGATGACCGATCGCAATGGCGTCTTGCGCCTGAGCCTGCTGGATAGCCCGTTTGCTGAACAGGATTTGAGTCATGTCACCCGCCTGTATCTGAGCGTCGAGGATGATCAGGACAACACCCACGCTAATGCAGACCTGGTGGTCAGCAGTAGCTTGCGCGGAAAATTGATCGAAGCTCATGGGCTGATTTATGACGACCTGGAAGATGACGAGGTCAGCCAGTGGGTTTACCGGGTCAAGCGCCTTTCTGATCTAGGACTTGAAGAGGAAGCCAGTGACCTCGAACAAAGTCTGATTGAAATGACCCGGGACGATCCGCAGCTGCAGCGCGAATTCCTGAAATCGCTGGCCAAGGATGCGGGCAGACTGGTAGCAGATCCCGGCGCGGAAAAGTGACCTGAAACGCTGTGTTTTTCTGTAGGAGCTGCCGAAGGCTGCGAAGCATTTATCCTGACACACCGCCTTCGCAGCCTTCGCAGCCTTCGGCAGCTCCTACGAGTCAGAAGTTTGTTTCGAAAAAGAGCGCGGTGCCAGGAAGCTTTCAAAAGTCCGATCAGCGCGCAAACAGCTCCAACTGCTCATGTGCTTTTCGCAAATCATGCAAACGCACACCAATCCCCAGCAAACGGACCGGCTTGCCGCCCCGGGCAAATGCCTGCGTGAGCAGATGCTCGAAGCTGTCCAGATCCCGACCAATCCCTGCCTGCTCAAGTGTCGTCTGGGTGAAATCGTGAAACTTCACCTTCACGAACGGTTTGCCAGGCCGGTATTGCCCCTCCATCCGCTCTATTCGCCCGTTCAAGGTTTCGAGCAGCTCAGGGAGCTTTTTCAGGCAACTGACCAGATCCGGAAGATCAGTGTCGTAGGTATTTTCCACGCTCACGGACTGACGCCTGCTGTCATTCTGGACGGGACGCTCATCTATACCGCGAGCCAGCCCCCACAAACGCTCGCCGAACGAACCAAACTCTCGCACCAGCGCCAGCTTTTTCCAGTCGCGCAGATCAGTACAACTGACAATCCCCAGCTTTCCCAACTTGTCGGCAGTCACCTTGCCGACACCGTGCAGCTTGTTGACGGGTAATTGCGCAACAAAATCTTCGACCTGATCCGGGGTAATCACAAACAAGCCGTTGGGCTTCTTCCAGTCGCTGGCAATCTTGGCCAGAAACTTGTTAGGCGCAACACCGGCCGACACCGTGATATGCAGCTGTTTAGAGACACGGCGCCTAATGTCCTGCGCAATACGCGTCGCACTGCCGGAAAAATGACTGGCGTCGGACACATCGAGGTACGCCTCATCCAGCGACAAAGGCTCAATGAGGTCGGTGTAGTCACGGAAGATGGTCTGGATTTCTTTGGATGCTTCTTTATAGGCATCCATTCTCGGCTTGACGATGGTGAGGTCAGGGCAAAGCTTCAACGCGTGCCGCGACGACATGGCCGAGCGCACACCATAAGCGCGGGCTTCGTAATTGCAGGTCGCAATGACTCCTCGTCTGTCCGCAGAACCACCCACTGCAAGCGGCTTGTCCGCCAGTCGAGGGTCATCACGCATTTCGATGGCTGCATAAAAGCAATCACAGTCAACATGGATGATTTTTCGCTGCGTCATGTAGGCATTATGCGGGAGGCGTGGCGGGTCAGTATCTCACTCGTATCGACATGTGACATCTCATGATGCGCACACCCGAGAAAATTTGATGTATTTGCTTCGCTATTCGATCCCCCCGACATTGCATGACAGGCCCGTACAGCGGGGCCTACAGCTTGTCCGGACGGTCAGTGAACAGCGCTAACCGATTGAAGGAAAAGCAATTTCCGAAAATTAGCCATTGACAGCCCGGCGTTCCTCTGTAGAATGCCGCCACACAGACGCGGGATGGAGCAGTCTGGTAGCTCGTCGGGCTCATAACCCGAAGGTCGTCGGTTCAAATCCGGCTCCCGCAACCAAACATCAAAAAAGGCTACTCGAAAGAGTGGCCTTTTTTGTGCGTGTCGTTTGAGGACGGTCCGAAAACAACTGCATGAGCTTACGAGCATTTGTCTGAAAAACCGCCATCACTGCCTCGCGGTGCCGTGAGCGCCTACAGAAAAAGGTCAATCCGAAAGGCTGTAACCTCATGGAACGTGACGAGCAAAAATCTTTACCCGTCCGGCACTTAAATCTCCAACCACTCAATTCAAGCTTATTTGCCGACTTTCCACATTAAAGGTTGACACCTCGTCGTTCGGCTGTAGAATGCCGCCACACAGACGCGGGATGGAGCAGTCTGGTAGCTCGTCGGGCTCATAACCCGAAGGTCGTCGGTTCAAATCCGGCTCCCGCAACCAAACATCAAAAAAGGCTACTCGAAAGAGTGGCCTTTTTTGTGCACACCTAAAAAACAGGCCAACCCGTTGGCTGGAAAGCAATTTTCCCTTCCCCTCCCCGCAGCACACCCTCTCGTTGTAACGTAACATTACAAAACCCGACAGTTTTGCAGCCCTCTGCCGATAGCTGTTTAATAGCTGAACTGTTGCTGAACAGCTCCATGAACGAACAGGCTCCATTCGCTCGTTAGACGATGACGCGCTAACATCTCGAAATATTTTTTGCGTAGGGATTGGTAACTTGGCTGTATACCTCCATTCTGTCGCGCACGATCCAAGGAGTGATTGATGCGCGCCAACCCGTCAGAACCGAACGAAGCAGTTACGGCGAATCAACCCATCCAACCTGCCCGCCTCCAATGGCTGGAGTTGTTGAGTAAATATCGCCAGCCCATAGGCCTGGGCGTTACGTTGCTGCTATTTGCCGTGGCCTTGATTGCTTGCCGACACATGTTGAGCGAGCTTGATCTCTATGCATTGCAGGATTCATTGCTGAGTGTGCCTGCCGCGTCTCTGGCAGGTGCCCTGCTGGCCACGGTGATCGGCTTCATTATTCTGCTGGGCTATGAATGGTCTGCCAGTCGTTACGCCGGGGTTGATCTTCCCAACAAAACCCTCGCCATGGGCGGTTTCACAGCCTTCGCCATTGGTAACGCCGTAGGCCTGTCGATGCTGTCGGGCGGTTCGGTGCGCTATCGACTGTACTCCCGCAAAGGTATCGGCGCCGTCGAAGTAGCCCGTATGACGCTGTTTGCCAGCCTGTCTCTAGGCTGCGCCCTGCCACCGCTAGCGGCACTGGCAACCCTGAGCAATCTGTCCGGAGCATCGTTGGCCCTGCATACCCCGGTAGACGTGCTGGCGGGCATCGCTATTGGCGTACTCGTGCTGACCGCTGTGCTGGCCATCGCAATCTATCGCCGCCGACTGCCCGAGCAGACCATCCCGCATACCCTGCTGGTGCGTGCCGGACGCCGCACTCTGCGCCTTCCCGGCGTACGCCTGACGTTGATGCAACTGGTGATTACGGCACTGGACGTTGCGGCTGCTGCGACTGTTCTCTATCTCCTGCTGCCACAATCCCCACCTTTCGGTGCATTTGTGCTGGTTTATCTGCTGGCCCTCGCGGCTGGCGTGCTTAGCCATGTACCCGGTGGCGTGGGAGTTTTCGAGGCCATCCTGCTCGCCGCATTCGCCAACGAGCTTGGCGCTGCGCCGCTGGCTGCAGCGTTGCTGCTGTATCGGATGATTTACGTCGTCCTGCCACTGTTACTGGCGTGTCTGGTGCTGCTGTTTACTGAAGGTCAGCGGTTGCTGCCAACCAAACAAGCGATGCGCGTCGCTTCGGGTCTGGCGGCACCGATTCTGGCGCTGCTGGTATTCCTTTCCGGCGTCGTGTTGCTGTTCTCTGGCGCAACCCCTGAAATCGATACACGTCTGGAAGACCTGGGATTCCTTATCCCGCATCGGCTGATCAACCTTTCGCACTTTGGCGCCAGCCTGATTGGCGTCCTGTGCCTGCTGCTGGCTCAAGGGCTGCGCCGTCGCCTCTCGGCCGCATGGATGCTGACGGTCATCCTGCTACTGGCAGGTGCAGCACTGTCGATGCTCAAAGGCTTCGATTATGAAGAAGCCACACTGCTGATCCTGACCGCAGCGTTGCTGGCTATCTTCCGCCGTTCTTTCTACCGCCCGAGCCGTCTGCTGGAGCTGCCCTTCTCGCCGCTGTATCTGGTAGCGACCCTGTGCGTGTTGGGCGCTTCATTCTGGCTGCTGCTGTTCGCCTATCAGGACGTGCCCTACAGCCACCAGTTGTGGTGGCAGTTCACTCTGGACGCGGATGCTCCTCGCGGGTTGCGTTCCGCATTGGGCAGCGCCGTCTTGCTGATCATTATTTCCCTGACCTGGCTACTGCGCACTGCGCGCCCGGTCATCAAGCTGCCAGACGCATCGGAGCTGGCCAAAGCCGCCGAGATCGTCAATGCATCGTCGCAGCCTGACGGCGGGCTGGTGCTGACCGGCGACAAGGCTGTCCTGCTGCACCCTCAAGGCAATGCATTTCTGATGTACGCCCATCGGGGCCGCAGCCTGGTGGCCCTCTATGATCCGATCGGCCCAACCCAACAGCGCGCCGAGCTGATCTGGCAATTCCGTGACCTGTGTGACGTTCACCACGCCCGGCCAGTGTTCTATCAAGTGCGCGCAGAAAATCTGCCGTTCTATATGGACATCGGTCTGACGGCGATCAAGCTGGGTGAAGAAGCACGCGTCAACTTGCTGCGCTTTGATATCGAAGCCAAGGGCAAGGAAATGAAAGACCTGCGCTACACCTGGAATCGTGGTGGGCGTGACGGTTTGTCACTGGAGATCTATGAAGCCGGTCAGGCACCGCTGGAGGAGCTGAAAATCATCTCCGACGCCTGGCTTACCGGCAAGAATGTCCGTGAAAAAGGCTTCTCGCTGGGTCGTTTCAGCCCTGAATACCTCAAGCATTTCCGTATCGCGATCATCCACTTCGAGGGCAAGCCGGTGGCATTCGCCAACCTGCTGGAGACGTCGCGTCGAGACCTTGCCAGCCTGGACCTGATGCGCGCTCACCCTGATGCACCGAAGCTGACCATGGAGTTCATGATGGTCGGGCTGATTCTGTATTACAAAGAACACGGCTACGAACGCTTCAGCCTGGGCATGGTGCCGCTGTCGGGCTTGCAACCGCGCCGTGGCGCGCCTCTGACCCAGCGCCTGGGTTCGATGGTGTTCCGTCGCGGCGAGCAGCTCTACAACTTCCAGGGTCTGCGTCGCTTCAAAGACAAATTCCAGCCTGACTGGGAACCTCGCTATATGGCCGTGCCCGCCGGACTCGATCCGCTGGTGGCACTGGCTGACACCGCTGCCCTGATTGCGGGCGGCCTGACTGGATTGGTGAAACGCTGATGATTCAACGCTACCGGCGCATTTTGCTCGCAGCACTGCTGTTTGTTGTGGTTCTGATTCTCGGGGTATGGCTGTGGAGCCGCCCCGCCCCACCGGCAACACTGGACCGTTCAACATTGACCGACGGCTCGGCCCTGACCACTGTCACACCGGGCACCCGAGCCAAGGTTCGTGTCGCACTGGCAGTCACCGCAGACGACTTGCTGTCGGACAAACAACTGCAGGCGCTGAGCCAGGATGCCTCTGCCCGAATCATTCAGGTCGTACTGCCCAAAGCAGACTGCACATTGCAGCAGAAGACCTTCAACGAGGCGCTTGGCAAACTCGATGAAGCGCCGACCGTTGTGGCCGGTATCGGCCCAGGAGCAACCCTCGCGTGGCGCTGGCTCGCCGGGCAGAACAACGACAAGGCGGAGGCCATTTCAGTAGGCTTCTATCTGGAAGTACCTTCTCAGCCGGTCAAGGCGCTTGAGCCCGACGAGACCCCACCGGTGATCTGTGACGTGCCGCTGCCCAAAACCGCGCCACACGGTCACTGGATGGTGGCGTGGAACGATGCTCCGGACGATGAACCTGCAGCATTCGTCCGTGATCAGGCCAACGCCGATACCAGCATCAGCGATTACGACATCAAGCTGCCACAAGTCCTCAACAGCGAGCTGCGCCGCAAGCTGGTCGGCGAAGACGACAAAGGCGGCGGTCTGGGTATCCCTGTAGTGGAAGTGCCCGCAGCTCAACCCTCGGACACCGTGACGCTGTTCCTGTCCGGCGATGGTGGCTGGCGTGATCTGGACAAAGTTGTTGCCGGGGACATGGCCGGCATGGGCTATCCAGTGGTCGGCATCGACGTGCTGCGTTATTACTGGGAACACAAGTCCCCTGAGCAGACCGCAGCTGACCTGACCGAGCTGATGCAGCACTACCGTCAGAAATGGGGTGCCAAGCGTTTTATTCTGGCGGGTTACTCGTTCGGCGCAGATGTACTGCCAGCGGTTTATAACCGCTTGGCGCAAGAAGATCAGGACCGAGTCGACGGCATGATTCTGCTGGCTTTCGCACGCACTGGCAGTTTCGAGATTCGCGTCGATGGCTGGCTGGGTGCAGCAGGCAAGGATCTGCAGACGGGTCCGGAAATGGCGAAATTGCCGGGCGACAAAGTGCTCTGCGTGTATGGCGTGGAAGAGATCAAGGAGAGCGGCTGTACTGATACCACGGCTGTTGGCGAGAAACTGCAACTGCCTGGGGGCCACCACTTCGACGAAAACTATCCGGCTCTGGCCAAGCGCTTGATTGCTTTCATCAACAAGCGTCAGGGCAAGACCACAGCGCAGTAAGTCGCTTTAAGGCAACACAAAAAAATCCCCGTCAGCTGTGAGGCTGCGGGGATTTTTTTTGTTTTGGCTAATGCCTGTCTTGATAGCTACAACGTCATCGCGGGCAAGCGCGCTCCTACAACTGCAACGCAATCTTGCCCTTTGCTTACCGCGCCCTACATTTCAACCTGCGTCCCCAGCTCGATAACCCGGTTGAACGGCAACTTGAAGAAGCGCAGATTGCCGTTGGCGTTCTTTAACATGAAGGCAAACAGCGCCTCACGCCATCGGGCCATTCCTACAATCTTCGAAGGGATCACCGTTTCGCGACTCAGGAAATAAGTCGTGCGCATTGGGCTGAAATCCAGCTCTTCCAAGTGACACAGGGCCAGTGCAGCGGGCACATCCGGTTCATCAATGAAGCCGAAGTGCAGGATCACTCGATAGAACCCTTCGCCATAAGCCTCGACTTCAAAACGCTGATGCGCTGGCACACGAGGCGTGTCCTCATAGACCACCGTCAGCAACACCACCTGCTCGTGCAGCACCTGGTTGTGCAGCATGTTGTGCAACAGCGCATGCGGAACGGCATCACTGCGAGCAGTCAGGAACACCGCTGTGCCCTGAACCCGGTGCGGCGGCTGAACACGGATACTGCTGATGAAAATCGGCAGCGGCAGCCCGCCCTCGTCGATACGCTCCACCAGCAGTTGCTTACCGCGCTTCCAGGTGGTCATCAGGATAAACAACACCACCCCGGCAATGACCGGGAACGCGCCACCCTGAATGACTTTCGGCACGTTGGCAGCGAAGAACAGACCGTCCACCAACAGCAGCGCCAACAACAGCGGTACCGCCAAAATGGCAGGCCACTTCCACTGCAGCAGCATGACTGACGACACAAGAATAGTGGTGCAGAGCATGGTCCCGGTCACTGCAACGCCATAGGCCGAGGCCAGCGCGCCAGAAGACTCGAATCCCAGAACCAGCAGAATCACACCGACCATCAACGACCAGTTCACCGCGCCGATGTAGATCTGGCCCTGGGCGTCACTGGACGTGTGCTGAATGTGCATACGCGGGATATAACCGAGCTGAATCGCCTGCAAGGTCATGGAGAACGCGCCGGAAATCACCGCTTGTGAGGCGATTACCGTCGCCAGCGTCGACAGCCCGATCAGCGGCAGCAAAGCCCAACCGGGTGCCAACAGATAGAAAGGGTTACGTGCCGCTTCGGGATTTTCCAGAACCAGCGCGCCCTGACCGAAATAGTTGAGCACCAGCGCGGGAAGCACCAGCGCAAACCAGGCACGAGCAATCGGCTTGCGACCAAAATGGCCCATGTCGGCGTACAGCGCTTCGGCACCGGTCAGCGCCAACACCACTGCACCGAGGATTGCGACGCCGATGCCTGGATGAACGATAAAGAAGCGCACGGCCCACACCGGGTTCATGGCGTGCAGCACTTCCGGCTGATGCGCAATGCCATTGATCCCCAACAGCCCAAGCACGACAAACCAGGTGACCATCACTGGCCCGAACAAAACGCCGATACGCGCAGTGCCATGACGCTGAATCAAAAACAGCGCAACCAGCACCACCAGCGCCATCGGCACTACCCAGTGATCGATACCATCAAAGGCCAGCTCCAACCCTTCCATGGCCGACAGCACCGAGATCGCCGGGGTAATCATGCTGTCCCCGTAAAACAGCGCGGCACCGAACAGACCGAAAACGACCATGGTCATTTGCAGTTTCGGATACTGGGTGGTGGCCCGACGCGCCAGGGCGGTAAGCGCCATGATGCCGCCCTCGCCCTGGTTATCGGCTCGCAGGATGAACGCCATGTATTTGAAGGAAACGACCCAGATCAGTGACCAGAAGATCAGCGACAGAATGCCGAGTACGGCGTCATGGGTGACGTCTACGCCATAACCGCCCTGAAACACCTCTTTCAAGGTGTACAGCGGGCTGGTGCCGATATCGCCGTAAACCACACCAACCGCGGCGATCAACAGCGCGAAGGGTTTTGACACTGGATGTCCGGTTCCAGCCTGACTGTTTGCTTGACTCATTTACCACTCCTGAAACCTGGGTTTGAACCGCAAAAGCACACGACAGTGCTCAGACTCACCCATACAGATTGCGTGCTGGTGGCTACGCAAAAACCAGACATATTTCGTAACGACGCGAAGCATAGCGCAGCACTCGTCGTAATTCTCTGCATAACACTGGTCAATCGCCGGGCTGATCGCTAGAATTGCGCACTTTTTGATCAGAGGCGCACGAATCCTGTCCGGGATACCAGCGCCCAGCTGTTGCCTCGGCTAAATGCCGAAGCCCACATCTCCGCCGAGGTTAGTCAATGTCCACCGTCACCACGCCATCCGCTCCCAAGGTCGGGTTCGTCAGTCTGGGTTGCCCAAAAGCTTTGGTTGACTCCGAACGCATCCTCACCCAACTGCGCATGGAAGGCTACGAAGTCGTGCCGACTTATCAGGACGCCGATGTTGTTGTGGTCAACACCTGCGGCTTCATCGACGCGGCCAAGGCTGAATCGCTGGAAGTGATTGGCGACGCCATCAAAGAAAACGGCAAAGTCATCGTCACCGGTTGCATGGGTGTTGATGAAAGCGTGATCCGTGACGTGCACCCAAGCGTGCTGTCCGTTACTGGCCCGCAGCAGTATGAGCAAGTGGTCAACGCTGTGCACGATGCCGCGCCGCCAAAGCTTGATCACAACCCGCTGATCGATCTGGTACCGCCACAAGGCGTCAAGCTGACCCCGCGCCACTACGCATACCTGAAAATTTCCGAAGGCTGCAATCACAGTTGCAGCTTCTGCATTATTCCGTCGATGCGCGGCAAGCTGGTCAGCCGCCCGGTGGGCGATGTGCTCGACGAAGCACAGCGTCTGGTCAAATCCGGCGTGAAAGAACTGCTGGTGATCTCTCAGGACACCAGTGCCTACGGTGTCGACATCAAGTACCGCACCGGCTTCTGGAATGGCGCTCCGGTCAAGACACGCATGACCGAGCTGTGCCAGGCCCTCAGCACCATGGGCGTCTGGGTCCGTCTGCACTACGTTTATCCGTATCCGCACGTTGACGAGCTGATTCCACTGATGGCAGCCGGGAAAATCCTGCCGTATCTGGATATCCCCTTCCAGCACGCCAGCCCGAAAGTCCTTAAGCTGATGAAGCGCCCGGCTTTCGAAGACAAGACCCTGGCCCGCATCAAGAACTGGCGCGAACAGTGCCCGGACCTGATCATCCGCTCCACCTTCATCGTTGGCTTCCCAGGCGAAACCGAAGAAGACTTCCAATACCTGCTGGACTGGCTGACCGAAGCGCAACTGGATCGCGTAGGTTGCTTCCAGTACTCGCCGGTTGAGGGCGCGCCGGCCAACCTGCTGGACGCGGCCATTGTGCCGGACGACGTCAAACAGGATCGCTGGGACCGCTTCATGGCGCACCAACAGGCCATCAGCGCAGCTCGCCTGCAAATGAAAATCGGCCGGGAAATCGAAGTGCTGATTGACGAGGTTGACGAGCAAGGCGCCGTAGGCCGCTGCTTCTTCGACGCACCGGAAATTGACGGCAACGTGTTCATCGCTCTGGATGAGAACAGCACCCTCAAGCCAGGCGACAAAGTGATGTGCCGCGTCACCGACGCAGACGAATACGACCTTTGGGCCGAGACGCTCTGACCCTCCGTTGAGCTGATGCAACAAAACAGCCCTGCCCTTCAAACGGCGGGGCTTTTTTTGCCTTCGAAGGGGCTAAGCTAGTCCGTGTGCACTGCCTTCTATCGAACAGAATGTAATCTTTTAAGTGAAATGCATTTTTTGTAGAAGATCGCCACGTGCCCTGACACTGCGCTGTCTCAAACCAAATATTGAACCTGAGCGCACGAGCACCGCGAGGCCGCGATAGCGGTGTATCAGACAGACCGCCATCCCTGCCTCGCGGTGCTCGTGAGTTCCTACAGAAAAGCATTCCATATCAGATACTTGTAGTTTTTTTGATGAGCGATAGCGACGTGTCAGAAACACAATGCGATCTTCAATGGAGCCAAACCCCATGCAACATCCGGCGATTTCCAGCGCGGATAAAAATGACTATCCGCAACTGATTCAGGTCTGGGAAAGCGCCGTCCGCGCGAGCCATGACTTTTTGCCAGAAGCTTACATAGTGCAGCTTAGAGAGCTGTTGCTGACCCGCTATCTGGATACCGTGACGCTGTTCTGCACCCGGGATTCGCACCTGAACATCACGGGCTTTGCTGGCGTCAGCATCGGCAAGCTGGAGATGCTGTTCATTGAGGCCGACCATCGCGGCCAAGGGCTAGGCAAACAGCTACTGGATTACAGCATCAAACACTTCAGGATCCGCGAGCTGGACGTCAACGAACAGAACCCACAAGCATTGGGCTTTTACCTCAAGCAGGGCTTCGAAGTAATCAACCGTTCGGAAGTGGACGGGCTTGGGCATCCTTATCCGATGTTGCGGATGAGGCTGGAGCAGCGGCTTTGATACCAGCCCCCCCCTCTTGTAGGAGCTGCCGAAGGCTGCGATTGGGGTGTATCTGGGGGGATGCAATCGCAGCCTCCGGCAGCTCCTACAAGAATGCATTCCAGCATTTTGTTTGATGGGAGCTGCTTTAGCCGCGAGGGCCGCGACCCGATTACACACCATTTGCAATGTTGCCGCGATTAACCTGGCGGGCACGGGTACAATGTCGGCCTTTCTCCCACGTAACGGCTTTTTTTCATGTCAGAACCCATCCGCCTCTCCAAACGCCTGATCGAACTCACCGGCTGCTCCCGCCGGGAGGCTGAGCTGTATATCGAAGGCGGCTGGGTCACCGTGGACGGTAAAGTCATCGATGAACCGCAGTACAAGGTTGATACCGAAACCGTCGTACTTGATCGCGAAGCCAAGGCCGATGCGCCCGAGCCGGTGACCATCATTTTCCACAAACCGGCCGCCCTCAGCGAAGCCGATGCGCTGGCACTGATTACCCCTGCCACCCTCTCGGAAGAACACAGCTTTGGTAAACGTCCGCTCAAAGGGCACTTTCTGCGTCTTGAACCCATCTCGACCCTGCAGGCCAATGCCAGCGGCCTGATGGTGTTCAGCCAGGACTGGAAAATCCTGCGCAAACTCACCGATGACCGCAGCAAGATCGAGCAAGAGTACGTGGTGGAAATCTCCGGCGAGATGGTCGCCCACGGCCTCAACCGTCTCAATCACGGCATGACTTACAAGGGCACAGAACTGCCCAAGGTCAAAGCCAGCTGGCAGAGCGAGAACCGCCTGCGTTTCGCGATGAAAAACCCTCAGCCTGGCGTTATCGCCCAAATGTGCGAGGCCGTGGGCCTGAAGATCGTTTCAGTCCGCCGTATCCGCATTGGCGGCGTGTCCATGGGCAAGCTGCCCGAAGGCCAATGGCGCTACATGACTTCCAAAGAGAAGTTCTAAATTCAGTTCAATGCTGCATGACCCGCTCATGCAACGTGACCCCAGCCTTATCAGGATTTACGCATCATGATGAACAACGACGTATTGCGCAGCGTGCGCTACATGCTTGATATCAGCGACGGCAAGATTGTCGACATCACAAAGCTTGGCGGAATGGAAATTTCCAAGGCTGATGTCATCGCTTTCACCAAGAAGGAAGAGGAAGAAGGCTATCTGAATTGCAGCGATGAAATCATGGCGCACTTCCTGGATGGTCTGGTGACCTTCAAGCGCGGCAAGGACGAGAGCCGTCCGCCTCAGCCAGTCGAACTGCCCGTCACCAACAACACCGTGCTGAAGAAACTGCGCGTTGCCTTCGAGCTTAAAGAAGAAGACATGCACGCCATTCTCAAGTCAGTGGAATTTCCGGTATCCAAGCCTGAACTGAGCGCTCTGTTCCGCAAATTCGGTCACAGCAACTACCGTACGTGTGGCGACCAGTTGCTGCGCAACTTCCTCAAGGGCCTGACCCTGCGGGTTCGCGGTTGATCCATTTTCTACTGCCGCGTAGAAAACCTGTGGGAGCGAATTCATTCGCGAATAAGGCCTTCAGTACCATCGAGATGTATTGGATGTACCGGCCCTTTCGCGAATAAATTCGCTCCCACGGTCAAACTTCAATTCAGACACATCTTATGACTGACTCCTACACCGTCTCCCCCATCGGCTTCGTCCGCTCCTGCTTCAAGGAGAAGTTCGCCATTCCGCGCCAGCCACAACTGGCGCCAGCGGCCCGCGGCGTGCTGGAACTGGTCGCGCCGTTCGATCAGGGGGATGCGGTGCAAGGTCTGGAGCAGGTCAGTCATGTCTGGTTGCTGTTCCTCTTTCATCTGGCGCTGGAAGAAAAGACACGCCTGAAAGTACGCCCCCCGAGACTGGGCGGTAATCAGTCGATGGGCGTATTCGCGACCCGCGCTACCCATCGTCCAAATGGCATCGGCCAGTCGGTGGTCAAACTGGACAAAGTCGAAGCCGGGCGTCTGTATTTGTCGGGCATCGACCTGCTGGACGGCACGCCAGTATTGGACATCAAGCCCTACGTGCCTTACGCCGACAACGTGCCGAGTGCGACCAACGCTATTGCGAGCGCGGCCCCTGAACTTATTCCAGTGGATTGGGAAGCGTCAGCCTTGAAGCAGGCTCACGAGCACGGCTCGCGTCTCGATGAGCCTCTGATCGAGTTGATCGAGCAATGCCTGGCGCAGGATCCTCGCCCCGCCTATCAGACACCGACTCCGGAACGCCGCTACGGTGCGCAGTTCTGGGATCTGGACGTACGCTGGCACTATCCCGAGCCGGGTGTCATCAAGGTGCTCGAAGTCGTGCTGGCGAACGCCTGATCAGGCCATTTATCTGGCCCACAAAAAAACCGCCCGGTCCGTGACCCCCAGGCGGTTTTCTTGTCACATCAGCGGAATGTGCGAACACATCCCACCCCGTAATTTCAGCGCTTACTTCTCGACAAATGCACGCTCGATCAGATAATCGCCCGGCTCACGCATACGCGGAGAAACCGTCAGACCGAAGCTGTTGAGCACTTCGCTGGTTTCATCGAGCATGCTTGGGCTACCGCAAAGCATGGCGCGGTCGTCCTGAGGGTTGATCGGTGGCAGCCCGATGTCGCTGAACAACTTGCCGCTACGCATCAGGTCAGTCAAACGACCTTCGTTCTCGAACGGCTCGCGCGTAACAGTTGGGTAGTAGATCAGCTTGTCGCGCAGTGCTTCGCCGAAGAACTCGTTCTGTGGCAGGTGTTCGGTGATGAATTCGCGGTAAGCGACTTCGTTCACGTAACGCACGCCATGACACAGAATGACTTTCTCGAAGCGCTCGTAGGTTTCAGGGTCCTGAATGACGCTCATGAACGGCGCCAGACCGGTACCGGTGCTGAGCAGGTAAAGATGCTTGCCCGGCTTGAGGTCGTCGAGTACCAGCGTGCCTGTAGGCTTTTTGCTGATGATGATCTCGTCGCCTTCCTTCAAGTGCTGAAGCTGCGAAGTCAGGGGACCGTCAGGCACTTTGATGCTGAAAAATTCGAGATGCTCTTCCCAGTTCGGGCTGGCGATGGAATAGGCGCGCATGAGCGGGCGACCGTTTGGCTGCTGCAGACCAATCATGACGAACTGACCGTTCTCGAAACGCAGACCTGGATCGCGGGTGCACTTGAAACTGAAGAGTGTGTCGTTCCAGTGGTGGACGCTTAGAACACGCTCGTGGTTCATGTTGCTCATTGACGTGAAAACTCCTGAAATTCGCTTGCGCCGGGGAGGAACGCTATTGCGCAGTATTCTAGTGGGAAGCACAATATCTGTTAAATGAATTATTAAGATATGGGTAATCGGTTATATAGATATGCGATTTACTTTACGTCAACTTCAGGTTTTTGTAGCCGTCGCCCAGCAGGAAAGCGTTTCCCGTGCGGCGATCCTTCTGTCGCTATCGCAATCGGCGGCCAGTACCTCCATCACCGAACTGGAGCGCCAGTCCAGTTGCCAGCTGTTTGATCGTGCCGGCAAACGTCTTAGCCTGAATGCCACCGGACGGCAGTTGCTCCCCAAGGCGGTTGCCCTGCTGGACCAGGCAAAAGAGATCGAAGACCTGCTCAATGGCAAGTCCGGCTTCGGCTCACTGGCGGTGGGCGCCACCCTGACCATTGGCAACTATCTGGCGACGCTGTTGATCGGCAGCTTTATGCAGCGTCACCCGGAAAGCCAGGTCAAACTGCATGTGCAGAACACCGCGCACATCGTGCAGCAAGTTGCCCACTACGAAATTGACCTAGGTCTGATCGAGGGTGATTGCACTCATCCTGACATTGAGGTGCAGCGCTGGGTCGAAGACGAACTGGTGGTGTTCTGCGCGCCTCAGCATCCGCTGGCCAAACGCGGGCACGCCAGCCTGGAAGAGTTGACTGGAGAAGCGTGGATTCTGCGCGAGCAAGGTTCAGGCACACGCCTGACGTTTGATCAGGCGATGCGTCATCATCGTAATGCACTGAATGTGCGTCTGGAGCTTGAACACACCGAAGCCATCAAACGTGCCGTGGAATCGGGTCTGGGTATTGGCTGCATTTCCCGACTGGCGCTCAGGGATGCAATTCGGCGCGGCAGTCTGGTGGCGGTGGAAACACCGGAACTGGACCTGTCCCGAGAGTTTTACTTCATCTGGCACAAGCAGAAGTATCAAACCTCTGCCATGCGTGAGTTTCTCGACCTGTGTCGGTCATTGACCGAAGGGGTGCAACGCAGTGACGAAATCGTGCTGCCGAGCATGTACCCGGTGACTTAACCGAACAGAATCAACAACCAGACTGCGGCGATCATGGTCAGCGAGACCATCTGGGCCGCACTGCCCATGTCCTTGGCATTTTTCGAAAGCGGATGCAAGTCCAGCGAGATGCGGTCGATGGCTGCTTCGACCGCCGAATTAAGCAGCTCAACGATCAACGCCAGCAGACAGACCGCGATCAACAGTGCCCGCTCGCCTTTGCTGACGTCGACTATTAATGCCAGCGGCACAAGGACCACATTGAGAAGCACCAGTTGCCGGAATGCAGCTTCACCCTTGAAAGCGGCAGACAGGCCATCGAACGAATAACCGGCGGCATTCAGGATACGTTTCAGGCCCGTTTGGCCTTTGAAAGGAGACATAGATAGGCTGCTGTGCAAAAAAGATGATGGAAGCTAATTCAGGACAGATCAAAAATATGTGAACGCCTGTAGCGCTCTGGATTATCCGTTCGGGGAAATGGATTCCAGCTGTTGCAGAAGCAACGCAGCCTGGGTCCGGGTACGGACTCCCAGCTTGCGGAATATCGCGGTGACATGGGCCTTGATCGTAGCTTCAGACACGGTCAGCTCATAGGCAATCTGCTTGTTCAGCAATCCCTCACAGACCATTGTCAGAACCCTGAACTGCTGAGGCGTCAAACTGGCCAGGCCAGCACTCGCAGCTTTGGCTTCGTCAGAAACACTGACGGTTTCATTGACCTGAGGCGGCCACCAGACATCGCCTTCAAGAACCGTGCGTACCGCCTTCTGAATAGTCTCCAATGGGCTCGACTTGGGAATGAAACCACTGGCACCAAACTCCCGGGACCTGACGACAATCGCAGCTTCTTCCTGCGCCGAAACCATTACCACCGGTATTTGCGGATATTGCCCGCGCAGCAGCACCAGACCGGAAAAGCCATAAGCGCCCGGCATGTTCAAATCCAGCAACACCAGATCCCAGTCGGATTTTTCACCCAGGCAGGCTTCCAGCTGAGCAATGCTATCGGCTTCCACCAGCCTCACGTCCGGGCCAAGGCCAAGGCTTAACGCCTGATGCAACGCGCTGCGAAACAGCGGATGGTCATCGGCAATCAGGATTTCGTAAGTCATGGGGTGTTCCTGTACTGATTAAGTGAGCGCCGATCCATTCAGCACCCAGCACGGCATGGGCAGATGCCAGCAAACGTTTGTTGCAACAACACGCAGCCCCAGCCAGTCCTGCAAAAAACAAGCATCCGGCGCTTTGTGCGGCGCCAGCATGCCCAGCGAAACCGGGGTGGTCAAGCATTAACCCGGTAGCCAACGGCCGTTATTGTGCGCTCATCTGCGGGTAACTCGCAGTGCGACATCATCCGGTCAGAGAAAAGCCTTCAGGTGAGTATGGGACACATCATCTGAATCGATGGCTTTTTGATACTTCGCACCCAGGTAGTGGGCAGTAAATACATCCAGATAGGCATCCAGCACACCACTGGCCTGCGTATCACCCGCCAGCTCAAGACACAATGCAGCCACTTCGGCGGTGCAGAAATGATCGTCACGTTTGGAGCGTCGCAGGCGGTAGCGGGACATCTGTTCCGGCTCAAGGCTGAGCACCGGAAAACGTTCAAGGTAAGGGCTTTTGCGAAACATCTTCCGCGCTTCGGTCCAGGTTGCATCCAGCAGGATAAACAGCGGACGCTTGCCCTCCTCCTGAACGACCTGATTGACCACTCGCTCCGGGGCGACAAACTCTCCGGGGAAAACGATATAGGGCTGCCATTGGGGATCATCCAGCAACGCCAGTAATTGCTCGTCGACGTCGATGCGTGACCAGCCGAATGCATGGGTATCGTCGATCACATCGGCAATCAGCCAGCCGGTGTTCGTTGGCTTCAGCGGCTCGGTGTCATACATCAACAGGCACATCGCCGATTTTGCAGCCACACTTGGCTTCCATCCGCACAGACAGTATTCGGGGATGACCCGACACTGATTGCAGCGGGGCGCGCGCGACCCACGAGCAATAAACGGCTTGGTACTCTGCGCCAGTCGGCGGTCGCGCAGGCGAGAAACGGCGTGACTCATGAAGGCATGCGTCGATGAATGGAAAGCGTGAACACTGGAGTAACTCGGCGGGCTGAATAGTCCGCGCAGTTTATCAGAGCGGTGCCCCATCCGGCCCGCACTGTCGATGGATGAATCGCTTTCACTGCGCGTCATCCTTATACTTCCCACCATTCATGCGCATCCAGCCCTGCTGCCTGCTGAACATACGTCCAAGTCACCGGTCCAACGGGCCAGTCACTGAATCAGGAGAATTTAATGCTGCGCCTTACCGTCCCTACTCTTACGCTGCTGCTCGCCGTCCCGTTCTTCGCCCAGGCGGCGTCGAAGCAGGATTTCGAATTGAGCAAAATGCTCGAAAAAGTTGCGAAGGAAAGCAGCGTCGGCACGCCACGGGCTATCAATGAGGACATTCTTGATCAGGGCTACACGGTTGATGGTAACCAGTTGATCAATCATTTGAGTGTTCGCGAAGGCCAGGCCCAGCAAATGCGCGCCAATCCCGATGCGGTCCGCAACCAGTTGGGCAGCAGTGTTTGTCATAACAACGGCTATCGCCAGTTGATGACCAAAGGTGCTGTGCTGAAGTATCAATTCACCGAGTACAAGACCAACCGCCCGGTGACCAGCCAGGTCTTCAAGGCTAGCGACTGCTCGGTCAAGAAGTAAGGACGTACTCAGTTTCGTCCTGAGGACGCTGACATGTAGGAGCCGGGCTTGCCCTAATGCCAGTCAGTTAAGGAATTGACTTGTCCGTCCACCGAGAATAAAAAACGGGCTCCGT
>NZ_JAWHNU010000086.1:0-18978 GCF_032582135.1 Pseudomonas syringae group sp. J309-1
GTATTTCTTGGTCATGGTGACTCCTCAATGGATATAGTTTCCCCTATTGAGGTGTCCGGGGTCATTAGACCAGCTCAATGCCATGCACATCGGGACGCTCTTACAGAAAAGCGTTTATCCAGTGGTTGTGGATGAGGTGCAGAACGCCCTCAAACACTGCCCTGCAGATTCTCGCGAAGCTTGAGCAGTTCACCTTGCAACGCTTGCAGTTGTTCTATTTCCAGGCCGCTTGCGGACAGGATGCAGCCGGGGACGGTCAGGGCTTTTTGCTGAAGGGCCCGGCCTTGTTCGGTCAGGTGCAGCAGCACAACCCGCTCATCTTCCTTGCTGCGGGTGCGACTGATAAAACCTTCGCCTTCCAGGCGTTTGAGCAGGGGCGTCAGCGAGCCCGGATCTGTCAGCAGCCGGGTGCTGACGTCGCCAACGGTCAAGCCGTCCTGTTCCCAGAGCACCATCATAGCCAGGTACTGCGGATAGGTCAGGCCTAACGCCTGCAGCAGTGGTTTGTAGACCTTGGTCATCAGCAAAGACGTGGAGTAAAGGGCGAAACACAGTTGGTTGTCGAGCTGCAACGCTTGGCAGTTACTGTCGGCAGTGGAGCTGGCGTCAGCGCTCATGGGGTGGTCCTCTTTTGCGTGTGTCATGCCGACAATTTAGTGCCGTGATCTTTGTTGCGCCAGATAAATTCCGGTCAGTCGCTGCACGCAACCAGCGATGGTTCGTGATCACGGGCATGAAAACCATCGCAATAGCGCACATCGGTTATTTGCCTGAGCAGCCAGACTGCGTAGCATGCGCGCATTGTTTGAGAAGGGATTGCGGCGTGATTGAAGTGGTGATGTTCGTAGCGTTGGGTGCCGCCATGGGCACTCTGGGTGGGTTGTTCGGTATTGGGGGCGGCCTGGTTGCGATTCCCGCTTTAGGCGTGCTGTTCGGGCTTGATCAACAACTGGCTCAGGGCACCGCTTTGTTGATGGTATTGCCTAACGTGCTGTTGGCGCTGTGGCGTTACAACCAGCGCAATCGTATCTCCATGCGCAACGCCATGATGCTGATCATCCCCAGTTTCTGTCTGGCGTGGCTGACATCGTTGTGGGCGGTACGCCTTGATCCGCAGCACATGCGCCTGGCGTTCATTGCCTTTCTGATTTTGCTCACGGTCTTCAATCTGGCGCAGATGTTCTGGCGCAAGGATAACGCCAGTACCGGGTTGCGCCACGTTAATCGGCTCTGGTTGCTAGGGATAGGTTCGGGCGTCACCGGAGGCCTGTTCGGCGTCGGTGGTGGAGTGATTGCCACGCCGATTCTGACCAGTTTTTTTGGTGCGAGCCAAGTGGTTGCGCAAGGACTGGCTTTGGCGCTGGCTGCCCCGAGTACAGCCATCACCTTGTTTACTTACGCGCTGCATGACCACGTCAATTGGAGCATGGGCATTCCGCTGGCCGTGGGTGGCCTGGCCAGCATCAGTTGGGGCGTAAAGCTGGCGCATTCGCTGCCCGAGCGTTTGCTGCGCTCGCTGTTCTGCGGCTTCCTGGTGGTCTGTGCGGTCATTCTGGCCTTCAAAGCCTGAACGCTTAAAGCCTGAATCCTTCGGCGATGTGTTCCGCGAGACATTCGGTGATGGGCGACGGGTTTTTCGGATTACGCAGCAGGACGATGCTCGCCAGCGGTAGCTGCGGCATCTGTTCGGCTTCGCCAATGATGCGTAAATCAGGGGTTAGCAGACTTTCCAGTTGTGCGGTCACGGCCAGGCCGGCTGTAACTACCGCGCTGATCGCCGCCAGACTCGCACTCGTGTAGGCAATCCGATAATCGCGTTGCATGGTGTCCAGCGCATTGCAGGCCCACGTTCGGCAAAAACAGTCGGTGTTGAACATCGCCAAAGGCATCGGACTTTGTTCGTGAGGATAAAAGCCTTGAGCAACCATCCAGACAAATCGCTCCTGACGCAGGATCTGACCGATCTCGGTATCGGGTTCGCGAGTAACGATACTCAGGTCCAGATCCTGGCGCAGGAGCAATTGTTTTGAAGGTTCACAGTGCACTTCAATCTGCACCAGCGGATAGGCCTGCGCAAATCGCTGCAGAATGCCGGGTAAAAAACGCATGACGTAGTCGTCCGGTGAACCAATCTTCACCACGCCCACCATGTGCGGCTCGCGCAGGGTGTTGAAGACCTCTCCGTGCAGCTTCAGGATCCGCCGCGCATAACCCAGTAGCACTTGCCCCTCAATCGTCAGGCTGACGGTGCGTCCATCCTTCTGGAAGAGGGGACGCTGGATGAGATCTTCCTCCAGACGCTTCATCTGCATGCTGACGGCCGATTGAGTACGGTTCACCACTTCGCCCGCGCGGGTAAACCCACCGTGATCGGCAATAGCGACAAACGTGCGAAGGAGCTCGGTGTCGATGCTTGGGTAGCTGGTCAATGCATCAATCTCTCAAATGGAACGTATAAAAAACATTCGTTTGATTGATCTTAACGCTGGCGCGAGACTCTAGCCATCCCACATGGAGGGCAAGATGATGAAAGGTCAAAAAGGTTACGTGCTGGTGTTGAAAGCCCAATCCCGTGATTCCTGGATCGAGCGCCTGCTCAGGTCGATAAGGAGACGCGCTTCCCGCTGGTCCGAACTGCATCGCCAGCGTCGGCAATTGGCAAGCTTGAGTGACGCTGCACTGAAGGATCTTGGTTTGAGTCGGGCGGATGTCTATCAGGAAACCGGGCAGCACTTCTGGAAAGACCCGATGAAGCGCTGATGTTGGCTGTAACCACTGTAGGAGCTGCCGAAGGCTGCGATGGCGGTGTGTCAAAGGTATGCAATCGCAGCCTTCGGCAGCTCCTACAAGTCTTGGGTTTGCCTGAGGCCTAGCGTTTAACCTGCTTCAACGTCTCCGCAATCAGAAACGCCAGCTCCAGCGACTGATCAGCATTCATCCGTGGGTCGCAGTGGGTGTGGTAACGATCCGACAAGCCATCTTCAGTAATCGGCCGGGCGCCGCCAATGCATTCAGTGACGTTCTGCCCGGTCATTTCGATATGAATGCCGCCGGCATACGTGCCTTCAGCCTGATGCACCTGGAAGAACTGTTTCACCTCGCCAAGGATCTGCGCAAAGTCGCGCGTTTTGTAGCCGCTGCTGGCCTTGATCGTATTGCCATGCATCGGGTCGGAGCTCCACAGCACTTTGCGGCCTTCACGTTCAACGGAACGTATCAACTGCGGCAAGTGGTCGCCAACCTTGTTCGCGCCCATGCGGGCGATCAGGTTGAGGCGGCCAGGGTCGTTGTCCGGATTGAGGGTGTCGATCAGGCGAATCAAGTCATCGGGGTTCATGCTTGGGCCGACTTTCACGCCAATCGGGTTGTTCACCCCGCGCAGGAACTCCACATGAGCGCCGTCCAATTGCCGGGTACGGTCGCCGATCCACAGCATGTGCGCCGAACAATCGTAGTAGTCGTTGGTCAGGCTGTCGCGCCGCACAAAGGCTTCTTCATAGTTCAGCAGCAGCGCTTCGTGGGCGGTGAAGAAACTGGTTTCACGCAGTTGCGGCGAGCTGTCCATCCCGCAGGCGCGCATGAACGCCAGGGTTTCATCAATGCGGTCGGCCAGTTGGCTGTACTTCTCGGCCAAGGCTGAGTTGGCGATGAAGTCCAGGTTCCATTTGTGGACTTGATGCAGGTCGGCGAAACCGCCCTGGGCGAAGGCACGCAGCAGGTTCAGGGTTGCAGTGGACTGGTTGTAGGCCTGAATCAGTCGGTCCGGGTCCGGAACGCGGCTTTTTTCATCGAAGCCGATGGCGTTGACGATATCGCCCCGATACGCGGGAAACGTCACGCCGTCGATGGTTTCATCGTTGGCTGAGCGGGGTTTGGCGAACTGACCGGCCATGCGACCGACTTTCACAACCGGGCACCCGGCAGCAAAGGTCATGACGATTGCCATCTGCAGCAAGACTTTGAATGTGTCGCGAATCTTGGCCGCGGAGAACTCGACGAAGCTCTCGGCGCAATCACCGCCCTGCAACAGGAAGGCGCGGCCCTGAGTCACCTCGGCAAACTGTCGGCGCAACTCTCTGGCCTCGCCGGCAAATACCAGCGGCGGATAGCTTGCCAGTGTCTGCTCGACCTTTAACAAGTGCGCAGCATCGGGGTATTGAGGTTGCTGCTGAATAGGCAATGCCCGCCAGCTGTCGGGGCTCCAGGGTTGGCTCATCATGAACTCAAGGTCAGTGCGATCGGATCAGCATGTTAGCAGTTCGCCGAGCTGTCGCTAGCGTCCAAGGGATAATCGGAGCGCGGTTACGGCAGTAGCGCTAGCGCCATCAAAGAGAAAGAGCGTGACCTTGTGACTGCGGTTGATCGACAATTCGCTTTTTGCGCGGTCCTGCGACTGCATCAACAGGCCAGACTTGGGCTCGCCGTTAGGAGAAACAATGACTGAGGAGCGGGTGGAGCGGATTCTGGCCGAGGTGCACGACGATTTCGGCATGATTCGCGTGCTGGAGGTCGACGACTACCGCTTTCTGGAATTCGGCGATGCCATCGAGCAAAGCTGCACCTTCACGGCCGATCCGAGCTGGCTTGAGTACGACTACACCCGGGCGATGCTGATTGGCGCGTTGTGTCACGACGCCCCGGAAAGCGCGCTGTTTCTGGGGCTGGGGGCGGGTACGCTGACTCAGGCTTGCCTGAAGTTTTTGCCGCTGGAAGATGTCGAGGCCATCGAATTGCGCCCTGACGTGCCGCGTCTGGCTATTGAATTCATGGGGCTGGATGACGATCCCCGGTTGTATATCCGCATTGGCGATGCGCTTGAACTGCTGCACACCGCCGAACCGGCTGACCTGATTTTCGTCGACCTTTATACCGATGTTGGCCCCGGTGTTGGGCATCTGGCCTGGAAATTCCTTGAGAACTGTCAGAAACGTCTGAATTCAGGAGGCTGGCTGGTGATCAATCAGTGGGCCTCGGATGACGGCAAACCGTTGGGCGCGGCGCTATTTCGTGGTCTCTACCACCGGCACTACTGGGAGCTGCCGGTGAAGGAGGGCAACGTTATTCTTATTGTTCCTGCCGATCTGGATCAGGAGCTGGACGTTGCATCGCTGAATGCCCGTGCTGAAGAACTGGCACCACGCCTTGGTTACTCGCTGGCATCCTTGATCAAGGATCTGCGCCCGGCAACCTTAAGACATAGCCTTCAGGCGTTGCCCATGTCGGCACACGGCGAACGATCTTTGGGGCGCATTTCTGTAGCAGCTGCCGATGGCTGCGATGCTCTTATCCTGACACACCGCCATCGCAGCCTTCGGCAGCTCCTACAGGCCCAATGCCTGCTGCGCGACAGCGCTGTGTCACGGATACTGTGGGACTCAGATCACACGCCTTTAAAGACACCGGGCCTGCGCTCTTGCATGGCAAGCAGGCCTTCTTTGGCGTCCTCGGTACTCATCAGGTGGTTGACCATGGCAGGTAGCGCCTGGGCGGCGACTGTTTCTCCTTCGAGCACCGCCTGACGGGCGGAGGCGATCGTTGCGCGAATCGCCAGCGGTGCCTGTTCTGCGATGCGCCCGGCCAGCAGCAAGGCGTAGGGCAGAAGGTCTTCCGGGGCCGTGACTTCCTGCACCAGCCCCATGCGACAGGCTTCCTGGGCATCGAATTCGTCACCGGTCAGCAGCCAGCGCATCGCATTGCCCCAACCGGCGATCTGATGCAGACGTAATGTGGCGCCACCAAAGGCGAATATCCCGCGATGGACTTCCAGTTGCGCAAAGCGGGTCGTGCTCGCGCACAGATTGATATCCGACGCCAACATCAGCTCAATGCCCAGGGTCAGGCAGTAACCCTGAGCGGCAACGATCACCGGTTTGCTGACCCGGGGGCCTGAGAACACGCCCCAAGGGTCACAACCGCCTTCGGGCACCTGCCAGCCATTGATCAGCGCCGGACCGGCTTCGGCCAGATCCAGCCCGGCAGTGAAATGCTCACCATGGGCAAAAACCACCAGGACTCTGGCCTGATCCTCGCGTTCGTATTCACCGTAAGCCAGGCTTAGCTGGTTGAGCAGCTCAAGATCGAAGGCGTTGCGTTTGGCGACACGATCCAGGCCGATGAGCATCACGTGGTCGTGCAGTTCACGGCTGACACGGCCTTTTATAGAGGAAGTCATGTAGGAAGTCCCTGCGCATGGAGTAGGATCGGAGGCGGACTGTCTGAGTGATCAGGTGAACCGTTTAAGCAGTTTCTCCCGTAAACCCGGGCCTGTAGCAAAATAGCCACTGTTGTCGGTTTGCGCAAAGCCTGTAGGTCTTGGGCATTGGCCATGATTGGTAGTGAAAAAAATCCTCACTTTTTTGCGTAATTCCGGTATAGTGCGCGCCGGTCTTTAACAGGGCCCTCGTCAAGGTATTGCAATTCCCCGAAGCCAGCTTCGGCTGCTTGTTCGCTGTGCGAACTATCCTAGGCGATCCATTCATCAAACGTTTTCGCAAATCCCCGCCGACAGAGCAGCCAGGGTGACTTTAGGGTCGTACACGGCACGCGCAGCTTTGGAGCATGGGTCTTTGCGGATGCACTAGAGGCAGACCCATGACCCAGGAATTCGGCGGCTTCGCCGCTTTTGAACTTCATCCAAATATCCTTGCAGCCGTTATCGCCACTGGCTACGAAGAGCCTTCGGCCATTCAGCAGCAGTCGATCCCGATTATCATGGCCGGCCATGACATGATCGGCCAGGCGCAAACCGGTACGGGTAAAACCGCCGCGTTCGCACTGCCAATCCTGCATCGTATCGACCCAAGCAAGCGCGAGCCGCAAGCACTGATTCTGGCGCCGACTCGCGAACTGGCCCTGCAGGTTGCTACCGCTTTCGAAACCTACGCCAAGCAAATGCCGGGCGTTACCGTAGTGGCTGTCTACGGCGGTGCGCCGATGGGCCCGCAACTGAAAGCAATCCGCAATGGCGCACAAATCGTTGTCGCCACGCCGGGCCGTCTGTGCGATCACCTGCGTCGTGACGAGAAAGTCCTCGCGACCGTGAACCACCTGGTTCTCGACGAAGCGGACGAAATGCTCAAGCTGGGCTTCATGGACGACCTGGAAGTTATCTTCAAGGCCATGCCGGAAACCAAGCAGACCGTTTTGTTCTCGGCTACTTTGCCGCAATCGATCCGTGCCATCGCCGAGCGCCACCTGCGCGATCCGAAGCACGTTAAGATTCAGACCAAGACCCAGACCGTTACCGCGATCGAGCAGGCTCACCTGCTGGTTCACGCTGACCAGAAGACCTCAGCTGTACTGAGCCTGCTGGAAGTCGAAGATTTCGACGCCCTGATCATGTTCGTACGCACCAAGCAAGCGACCCTGGATCTGGCAAGTGCCCTTGAAGCCAAAGGCTACAAGGCTGCTGCACTGAACGGTGACATTGCCCAGAACCAGCGTGAGCGCGTTATCGACTCCCTCAAGGATGGCCGCCTGGACATCGTTGTAGCGACCGACGTTGCTGCACGTGGTCTGGACGTTCCGCGCATCACTCACGTATTCAACGTTGACATGCCGTACGACCCAGAGTCCTACGTTCACCGTATCGGCCGTACTGGCCGTGCCGGTCGCGAAGGTCGTGCACTGCTGCTGGTGACTCCACGTGAGCGCCGCATGCTGCAAGTGATCGAGCGTGTAACCGGTCAGAAAGTTGCTGAAGTCCGCCTGCCGGATGCTCAGGCTGTTCTCGATGCCCGCATCAAGAAACTGACCAACAGCCTGTCGCCACTGGTTGGCGATGCCGAGTCGACTCACGGCGAACTGCTGGATCGTCTGACTGCCGATATCGGTTGCAGCCCGCGCGCCCTGGCCGCTGCTCTGCTGCGCAAAGCTACCAACGGTCAGGCTCTGACCCTGGCAGCCATCGAGCGCGAGCGCCCACTGGTGCCGAACAACGCACCGCGTGAGCGTAGTGATCGTTCGTCGTCGGATCGTCCAGAGCGCAGTGGTGATCGTGAGCGTCGCGCTCCGGTTCCATTGGCTGAAGGTCGTGCTCGTTGCCGTACCGCGCTGGGTGCGCGTGATGGTATCGCTGCCAAGAACCTGCTGGGTGCAATCCTCAACGAAGGCGGCCTGGCCCGCGAAGCAATCGGCCGCATCCAGGTGCGCGACAGCTTCAGCCTGGTTGAACTGCCGGAAGATGGCCTTGAGCGTCTGTTGACCAAACTCAAGGACACCCGCGTTGCAGGCAAGCAGTTGAAGCTGCGTCGCTATCGCGAAGATTGATCAGCGCTTGAGTTGATCGTCTGAAATAAAAAATCCCCGACTGGTTCGGGGATTTTTTTGTCTGGGTTTCCTGCTTCTGTAGGAGCTGCCGAAGGCTGCGATGGTGGTGCATCAGGAATATCGTCCCGCAGCCTTCGGCAGCTCAGATTGGCGTCAGGTCTGTGGCCTTACCCAAACCTGTAAATATCCATTCCCAGTGCTCCCATCGTGAAGCCTTTGTGCGCCACGCTGAATTCACCACCGGCACCCCGGGCGAAATACAGCGGCAGCAAATGCTCATCGCTTGGGTGACTGCGCACGGCGTTGGGGGCTTGTGCCCGGTAGTCATGCAATGCGCCCTCATCATTGCTGCCCAGCTTCTCTATCATCCAGTCGCGAAACGCTTTGGCCCATGGCTCTACGCTTTCCGATCCGGCATGCCAGTCCAGTTCACCAAGATTGTGGGTGATGCTGCCCGAGCCGATAATCAATACACCCTGATCACGCAGACTGGCCAGCGCCCGGCCGACGCGAGTCTGCAGTGCCGGGCCTTCGCGGCTGGGCAGGGAAACCTGAACAACAGGGATGTCGGCATCGGGATACATCAGAGACAGTGGCACCCACACACCATGATCAAAAGGTCGTTGGCTGTTAGTGCGCGCTGCCAGTCCGGCAGCCTGCAACAGCCCCAGGACTTCAGCGCTCAACGTTGGCAAGCCGGGAGCGGGGTACTGCACCGCAAACAGGGCCGCGGGGAAACCGCCGAAGTCATGCCAGGTTTCCGGCTGTGGGTTAGCGTTGACCAGCAGCTCCTGGCTTTCCCAGTGAGCTGAAACAATAACAATCGCCTTGGGCCTGGGCATCTCGGCTGCGAGACGCAACAGGGCCGGGCCGCTTTCGCCGGGTTCCAGCGCAAGCATCGGCGAGCCGTGGGAGATAAACAGGCTGGGGAACATAGCGGGCGTCCTGAGCGTTAAGATGACGCCATCTTCAGTCAGATCATTGATCTAAATCTAATATAAGTTTTAGCGCCTTTTAATCGAATTATAAGGAGTATTCATGCAGGCCGAATTTTGGCACGAGCGGTGGGCGGCCAACCAGATTGGTTTCCATCAGCAGCAGGCGAACCCCTTGCTTCAGCAGTTCTGGCCGGAGCTGGCGATCGGGCAGGATGGACGTGTTTTGGTGCCCTTATGCGGCAAGAGCCTTGATCTGGTCTGGCTGGCGGAGCAGGGGCATAAGGTATTGGGTGTCGAGCTGTCGGAAAAAGCGGTCCAGGCGTTTTTCAGCGAGCAACATATTGAACCTGTCATCAGCCAGCGTGGCGCGTTCAAAGTGTACGGCTGCGCAGGGATCGCGTTGTGGTGCGGTGACTTCTTTGCGTTGCGGGCTGAGGATGTAGCGGGGTGTACGGCGCTTTATGATCGCGCCGCATTGATTGCCTTGCCGCCTGCAATGCGTGAGCGATATGTCGCACACCTGGCGTCGGTATTGCCTGCTGAATGCCAAGGGCTGCTGATTACGCTGGATTACGATCAGGCAAAGATTGATGGGCCGCCGTTCTCTGTTCCGGACGAGGAGGTGCAGCGATTGATGGCCGAGGGCTGGAAGCTGGACATATTGCAGACCAGCGATGTTCTCAAGGGCAGTGTGAAATTTGAGCAGCGCGGTGTGGAACGCCTGGAAGAGCGGGTTTATCGTTTGGTTCGACGTTGAAAAGGCGCTGATGCGCGGCAAACGATTGACCTGTACGAGCTGCCGAAGGCTGTGATGGCGGTATGTCAGGATGAATGCCTCGCAGCCTTCGGCAGCTCCACAGGTTATGTACTCGCATAAAAAAACCGGCGCTAAGGCCGGTTTTCTATGCAGGTCGATCAACCGCGGCGGCGCAGTGCCTCGATACGATCTTCCAGAGCCGGGTGGCTCATGAACAGCGCAGCCAGACCGCTCTTCAGGCCACCGTTGATGCCGAACGCCGTCAGGCTGTCAGGCATCTGCACCGGCACGCCCTGTTCGGAGCGCAGGCGTTGCAGGGCGCCGATCATGGCGCTGGTGCCTGCCAGTCGGGCACCGGCTTCGTCAGCGCGGTATTCGCGTTTGCGCGAGAACCACATGACGATGGCGCTGGCCAGGAAGCCCAGAACCAGTTCGGCAAAGATCGTCGTCACGTAGTAAGCAATGCCCTGACCGTTTTCGGTCTTGAAGATCACCTTGTCGACGAAGTTACCGATGATGCGGGCGAAGAACATTACAAAGGTGTTCACCACGCCCTGCACCAGCGCCAGAGTCACCATGTCGCCATTGGCAACGTGGCCGATTTCGTGGGCCAGTACCGCTTTCACCTCATCAGGTGAGAAGCGCTCCAGCAGACCCTGGCTGACAGCGACCAGTGCATCATTCTTGTTCCAGCCTGTGGCGAAAGCGTTGGCTTCGTAGGCAGGGAAGATCCCGACTTCCGGCATCTTGATACCAGCGTCGCGGGACAGTTGCTCGACGGTTTGCACCAGCCATTGTTCATGGCGGGTACGCGGCTGGGTGATGATCTGGGTGCCGGTGCTCATTTTCGCCATCCACTTGGAGATGAACAGCGAGAACAGCGAGCCGGCGAAACCAAATACAGCGCAGAAGATCAGCAGCTGATTGAGGTTCAGATCAACCCCATTGGCCGCCATGAACCCGTTGAAGCCAAAAAGGCTCAGGGTGATGCTGGCAATCAGCACGACCGCCAGGTTAGTGGCCAAAAACAGCAAAATGCGCATCATGGTTTGGATGTTCTCCTGTGACGAATATGTAACGCGTTGCGGGGTATATAAGGTGATGTCAGCGGCTATTCAACCTGACGACTATTTCAAACTGTGTCGTCTGGCGCGAACCAGTAGCATTCGCTTTAGGCAAACAGGTTCCGGCCCAGAGCGGCTGGCTCTGAACGCTGTTACGCGCAGATTGTTTTTTTGTATTGCGGCACGAGCGCGGTACAGCAAAAGCGATCCCTTGCTCAGGAATCGCTATGACCGCAAAGAGAGGGCAGGAATTCCCGTCGGGCGCAGTTTATGCGCCGCAGCGGGTCCTGGGGTTACTGACGATAGGTCTTCAGGAAGTTGCCGATGCGACCAATGGCCTGATCCAGGTCGTCGACGCGCGGCAGGGTGACCACGCGGAAGTGATCAGGCCATGGCCAGTTGAAGGCAGTGCCTTGAACGATCAGCAGCTTTTCCGACAGAAGCAGGTCAAGGGCGAACTTCTCGTCGTTGTGGATCGGGCAGACCTTCGGATCGATCCGCGGGAACGCATAAAGTGCGCCCATCGGCTTCACGCAGCTGACGCCGGGAATATCGTTGAGCAGTTCCCAGGTGCGGTTGCGTTGCTCCAGCAGGCGGCCTGCTGGCAACACCAGATCGTTGATGCTCTGGTAGCCGCCCAATGCGGTTTGAATGGCGTGCTGACTCGGCACGTTTGCGCACAGGCGCATATTGGCCAGGATGTCGATGCCTTCGATGTAGCTCTGCGCGTTGTGTTTAGGGCCGGAGATGGCTACCCAGCCTGAGCGGAAGCCTGCCACGCGATAGGATTTGGACAGGCCGTTGAACGTCAGGCACAGCAGATCGGGTGCCAGCGAGGCGGTGCAGATGTGCACGGCATCGTCATAGAGAATCTTGTCGTAGATCTCGTCGGAAAAGACCACGAGATTATGCTGGCGCGCCAGTTCGAGCATGCCTTCCAGTACTTCTTTGGAGTACACGGCACCGGTCGGGTTGTTCGGGTTGATGATCACCATGGCTTTGGTGTTCGGGGTGATCTTGGCCTTGATATCGGCCAGATCAGGCCACCAGTTAGCCTGCTCGTCGCACAGGTAGTGCACCGGGTTGCCGCCGGCCAGACTGACGGCTGCGGTCCACAGTGGATAGTCTGGAGCCGGGATCAGTACTTCATCGCCATTGTTGAGCAATGCCTGCATCGACATCACGATCAGCTCGGAGACGCCGTTGCCCAGGTAGATGTCTTCGATGCCGACGCCTTCAACCTGCTTCTGCTGGTAATACTGCATGACGGCCTTGCGCGCACTGAACAGGCCTTTGGAGTCGCTGTAGCCTTGAGCGGTCGGCAGGTTGCGGATCACGTCCTGCAGAATTTCGTCCGGCGCTTCGAAACCAAATGGCGCCGGGTTGCCGATGTTCAGCTTGAGGATGCGATGGCCTTCCTCTTCCAGGCGTTTGGCGTGCTTGAGCACTGGGCCGCGAATGTCATAGCAGACGTTGGCGAGCTTGTTCGATTTGCTGAACTGCATGGTGATTGATCCCGAAAATGGACGAGCCGTAGCGAGCTGGAAATCTGGTTCGTCGGGTATGACGCCGTAAAAATGAGTTTGTATGGTCGAAACGTGAGTGACAGACTGGCGCCTAATGAGGCGCAATGATACGTGCCACCTGATCTATGGAGAAGATACAGATCAGGCTTTTTCGACTGCGGAGGTGTACCTGTGGAAAAGTTGGACAAGACGCTGGAAGAATGGCGGGCCATGCTTGACCCGGAGCAGTACAACGTTTGCCGCCTAAAGGGCACCGAACGTCCGTTCTCCGGCAAATACAACAGCACCAAAACCGATGGCGTCTATCATTGCATCTGTTGCAACGAACCGCTGTTTGACTCTTCTACCAAGTTTGATTCCGGTTGCGGCTGGCCGAGTTTCTACGCGCCGCTTGAAGGCAGCGCAGTGGTCGAAGTGCGCGATGTCAGCCACGGCATGATTCGCACTGAAGTGGTTTGCGCCAAATGTGACGCGCATCTGGGTCACGTATTTCCTGATGGCCCACCGCCTACCGGCCTGCGTTACTGCATCAACTCGGTGTGCCTGGACTTGGTGCCCCGCGAAGCTTGAAAGATGTCTCGCCCTGCATGCTTGATTTGTGGGAGCTGAGCTTGCTCGCGATGAGGCTGGACGCGATCTAAATTGAACCGCGCCCAGCCTTATCGCGAGCAAGCTCAGCTCCCACAAGTTTTATCGCATTTCAAATTGCGATCGCGGGGGAGTGTAACCGTCCAAAGTTGCTTATAAGAACCTATCACTCCCGGAAATTGAGATGCGCGCCAGTCAATGGCGCGCTAATTTCAGGACCCGCTTTTCATCAAGGATCACTGTCATGAGCTCCAATCTGCTGAGCATTCCGGTTACGACGATCAAGGGTGAATCGAAAACCCTCGCCGACTTTTCCGGCAAGGCTGTGCTGGTGGTCAATACCGCAAGCAAGTGCGGTTTTACCCCGCAGTACGAAGGGCTTGAAAAGCTCTGGCAGGACTACAAGGACCAGGGGCTGGTCGTACTGGGCTTTCCCTGCAATCAGTTTGGCAAGCAGGAGCCGGGTAACGAAGGGGCTATTTCGGAATTCTGTGAGTTGAATTTCGGGGTAAGTTTTCCGCTGTTCAAGAAAATCGATGTCAATGGCAGCGATGCCCACCCGCTGTTCGTCCAGTTGAAGAAGCAGGCGCCGGGTTTACTCGGGTCCGAGCGCATCAAGTGGAACTTCACCAAGTTTCTCATTGGCAAGGACGGTCAGTTGGTCAAACGTTTCGCACCGCTGACCAAGCCCGAGGACCTGAAAAGCGAAATCGAGACGCTGCTCAAATAGTCATTTCACCGGTAGCCACTGTTCCAGCAGGCTGACCAGATCGGAACGGCGAAACGGCTTGGCCAGATAATCACTCATGCCTGCCGCCCGGCAGCGTTCGCGCTCTTCGGGCATGGCATTGGCAGTCAGCGCAATGATCGGCAGTTGTGGCCAGCGTCCGCATTGGCGGATCTGGCGGCTGGCTTCGTAGCCATCCATGACCGGCATGTTGCAGTCCATCAGCACCAGATCGAACTCGTGAAGTTCAAGCTGCTCCAGCGCTTCGCCGCCGTGGCTGCTGACAATCACCTCACAGCCCAGTTTGCTCAGTATCCCTCGGGCTACCAATTGATTGACCGGGTTGTCTTCCACCAGCAGGATTTTGGCCGGGCGCAAGGTCTTGCTGTCGGCCGCTTCCGTATCCCGGTCGGGAGTCTGCTCGGGTTGCAGGATCCGACACAGGCTTTGATAAAGGGCATTACGTGCCAGCGGTCGAGCATGTTGCTGCAGGGGGGCGAGGGCGCTGACCTGTTCGCTTGGCATGAAGTTGCCGTAGGCAGTCACCAGCAGAATGGGCACATCAATCGTCGGGCGCATGCCAAACAGGCATTCCGGGCAATCGGTGATCACCAGATCAGGACTGCTCCTGGGGTCCATATTCAGCACGTTGTCATCCATGCTCCATCGCTGAAAATCGATACCCCATTCAGGCAGCAAATTGCCCAGTAGCTCAACAAGCCCGCTGCCCGCGTTGCTGACAACCACGACGCGGCCTTTTAGAGGCGTCGGAGTAATGGTGGCCTGATGGATGGGCAGTGGCAGGTCTGCGCAGAATTGACTGCCGAATCCTGACTCCGAATGAATACTCAATTGCCCTGACATGGCTTCACACAGGTTATGGGTCAAAGCCAGACCCAATCCGGTGCCACCAAATTGCCGGGTAATCGCCGCTTCTGCCTGGGTAAATGGCTGGAAAATCCTTGCCTGTGCTTCCTGTGCGATACCGATGCCGGTATCCCGCACTTCAATGCGCACGCTGTTTTCCAGGGTGTCAGTATCCTGATAGTTGCTCAGTCGCACATCCACCCGGCCAAAACGGGTGAATTTCAGCGCGTTTGAAAGCAGGTTGCTGACGATTTGTCGGACCCGTGTCGGATCACCCACCACCAGAGCCGGAAATTGCGTATCAATGAAGCAGGTCAGCTCGACGCTGGGCGCCGCATTCTGTGACAGCAGGTTGGCGGTGTCCTCTACCAACGCGCCGAGATCGAAGGGGATGCGCTCGACCTGCAAGTGACCCGCGTTGAATTTGGACATGTCGAGTATGTCGTTGAGCAGTTCCACCAGCACCTTGCCCGAGTCGTGGGCAATCGACAGTTGCTGACGCTGTTCGGCGCTCAGGGGGCTGTCCAGCGCCAGGGCGAGCATGCCTAGCAGCCCGTTGAGTGGCGTGCGGATTTCATGGCTCATGTTCGCCAGAAACGCGGTGCGGGCCTGAGCCATGTCCAGCGCCGTACTGCGAGCGATTTTCAGCTCTTCATTGGACTTGCTCAGCCTTTCGTTGCTGGCCTTCAATTCAGTGGTACGGGCTGAAACGATGTCTTCCAGTTCATTGCGGTGTGCCGTCAGGCGGTCTTCGGCTTCAACCCGCCGCGCCAGTTCTGAAGCGATGTTTGCAAACTGGCGGTTGGCGACATCTACCAGTACGCCGATTTCATCGTTTTCGTGCTTTGGTGGGCATCGCAGTGGTGTGGGAGTAGGGTTGCTTGAATCGCGTGTGGCCAGAGCCCGTATCACGTCAACCAGGGGTTTGGTCAGTGTCATGTAGAACAGCAGGGTCAGCACGCCCGCCAGAATCAGGCTGCGCATGAAGCCATTGAGCAGCGTGATGCCCGAGCGCTGCAGGAAATGATTACCGAAGGCAAAGGTGTCGACGTTCAGGCGCAGCGTGCCAATCGGTTCGTTGGGTAAGTGCGCCAGGTTCAAGGTGTCTTCGAACTGGCGGCTTTCGCCAAACAGGAAGTCGCTGACAAACCGGTAGCGACTTTGCGCGAAGGGGCGTTCGACGCTGGAAAGCACCACATTGTTGTTGTCGGTCAATCTGGCGCCCGCCACCGCCGGGGATTGCAACAGGCCCAGGGTCAGTTCCTGAGCCAGCTCGGCGTCGATGTTGTAGGCAATGCGTGAGGCCGGGTTGTGGCTGATTTCCAGCAGAGAGCGAATTTCACGATTGATGGACGCATCTTCGCTGGCATAATCGATGGCAATTTGTATCAGGCTCAGCAACATCCCCAGAATGAAGCCGAGCAAAACTGTCAGGCGGGCCTGTTTATACGAGAGCCGTTGAGTAAACGCTATGTCCATGAGGGTATTGCCACTTCTGGTGTCCTTCGCGGGGGCAAGCATAGCTGATCGGCGCTGGCTCTCATCAAGCAACTTATAGTTAACTGAATTGAAATGAATATTTGCAGGGCTGGCATTAGCCGTGAAGGCGTTGGCACATCTTATCTACAGGTGTGACCGGAACCGCTTTCCTCACTGCTCAGGCCAGTCCCGTCGTGTTTACTGCGTGTTAATCAAGGAGCCATTGTGGACTCTCGCTTGAATGCTTTTCTCGAACGCGCCGACGCCGTACTGGCGCGGCTTGAACCGCTGCTGCCAGCGCCACGGGAAGCGGTCGACTGGTCACACTCCATGGCCGCGCGCTGGGTTCGTGAAGGCCGCAGCGGTTACCTGATGCCGCTTGAAGTCAGCCTCGACATGCGTTTGTCTGATCTGATCGGTGTCGATCTGCAACGTGAACAACTGGGTCGCAATACGCGTCAGTTCATCGACGGCCTTCCGGCCAACCATGCTTTGCTGTGGGGGTCGCGTGGGACAGGCAAGTCTTCGCTGATCCGTGCGCTACTCGCCGAGTACGCGAAGGCGGGCCTGCGGCTGATCGAAATCGAGCGCGATCATCTGGGCGATCTGCCGCGTGTCGTCGAGCAACTGCAAAAGCTGCCGCAGCGTTTTGTGCTGTTCTGCGATGACCTGTCTTTCGAGGCAGGGGAGAGCGATTACCGGGTTCTGAAGAGTGTGCTCGACGGTTCTCTCGAGCAGGCTCCGGACAACGTTCTGCTTTATGCCACGTCCAACCGTCGTCATCTGGTGCCGGAAAAGGAAAGCGACAATCTCAACTGGCAGCAAGTCGATGGCGAACTGCATCCAAGCGAGGCCGTAGAAGACAAGATTGCGCTGTCGGATCGCTTTGGGCTGTGGCTGTCGTTTTATCCGTTCACTCAGGAGCACTACCTGAACGTAGTGGAACACTGGATCACGCAACTTGCCCTGGCGGCCGGCCTGAGCTGGCAGCGTGATGAGGAACTGGACAAGCACGCGATCCGCTGGGCAACCGGACGGGGCAACCGCAATGGGCGGTGCGCCTATCAATTCGCACGTTATTGGGTAGGTTTGAAATTGTTGGAGCAACAACCATGATTGACTTGCAAAACACCGGTGCCGGGCTGGAAGGCTACGGTCTGTTGGCTGCGCAGCTGGAATCTCTATTGGCTGATGAGAAAGACTTTATCGCCAACGCCGCACAGTTCTCGGCTTTTTTGTATAGCCAGATTGATGATCTGAACTGGGCCGGCTTTTATCTCAACCGTGATGAAGAGTTGGTGCTGGGGCCGTTTCAGGGGCAAATCGCGTGTGTGCGCATCCCGTTTGGCCGCGGTGTGTGCGGCGCTGCTGCGCAAAGTCTGCAAACCCAGCGTGTCGAAGACGTGCATGAGTTTCCGGGGCACATTGCGTGCGACAGCGCATCGAACAGCGAGCTGGTGGTGCCGTTGGTGAAAGAGGGGCGCTTGATTGGGGTGTTGGATCTGGACAGTCCGAAGGTGGGGCGCTTTTCGGAGCAGGATCAGGCAGGCATTGAGCGATTGGCAGCGATCTTTCTGAAAGCAACGGACTGTTGAGTCCTGGTTGGCGCATCGCTCAGAGCGTATGCGCCAACCCGTCGTCTATCAGTCGTAGATGACTTTCTTCTTCCATTCCGATTCGGTGTCGTCCGCCTTCAGACCTTCGGTCAGAGCGTTGTCGTCGTCTGCGGTTGGCGCAATGTTGGTCAGTACCATGGAGTTGGCACGTGCCAGCTGTTTTTCCATGGCTATCAATGCGGCTTGATACGTCACAGGATCTGGCTGGTTCTTCAGGTACTGCACGCCGCGTTCAAACGCGAGACGCGCCTGACCAGGCTGGTCCTGCTGCAGTGCGGCCTGGCCCAGGTTGTTGAAGAATTCAATATGCAGCATCACCAGAATGTTGCGGATCTCGCGAATCCAGTGCTTGGCTTCGCTGGTTTGCAGAAATCCGTCATGTGCAGCGCGAGTGACCTGGCCATGCAGCGCTTCTAATAGAAAGCGAACATCTTTGGCCTTGGCTTCGGTGAGGATCGGGCTGGCCGGGTTGGTCACTGCAATGGCGTCGCCTTGTGCAACCAGGGTGTTCAGCTCGTCGACGCGGGTTTTGAGCTGTGCGCTGTTTTTATCCAGCGCCAGCATGCGCTGTACCACGTTGAGTTCCAGACGGGTCATCAGCAGCTTTAAAGCAGGGGTGACCAGTTGGCCCGGGAACGTTTCGGAAATTTCGGTGCAGCGACGCAGTCGGTCGCTGAGCTCGATCTTCGTTCGCGCTTTATCCAGCTTGGAGTTTTCTGCCACATGGTTGAGATAGCCGATCGCGATCAGGAGCGCAATGCCGGCTACTACCATCAGGGTAATCATCAGTGGAGTCACCGCGCGAACCTCTATATAGCTGTAGTCAGTAAATTTGAAGTGAGTGTAGTGGCTAAGCACTATTGCGCATAGATGCACTGCTTGTAGTTTGTCGGCCAATCCATAAATACCTGAAGCGCGCAGCGCCAGGCGGCTGGATAAAGCAGGCGAAGTCATTGATTTAGATAAATTTTCACATTGGGGTTGACGACCCCTCAATCCATCCATAGAATGCGCGCCACTTACAGCGTAAAGCACCTAGCGGAACGCAAGTTAAGTAGTGAAGTTGTACGTGTGTCCCCTTCGTCTAGTGGCCTAGGACACCGCCCTTTCACGGCGGTAACAGGGGTTCGAGTCCCCTAGGGGACGCC
>NZ_JAWHNU010000087.1:0-17972 GCF_032582135.1 Pseudomonas syringae group sp. J309-1
CGATAAGGCTGGACGTGATCTAAAGTGAACCGCGTCCAGCCTTATCGCGGGCAAGCACCGCTCCCACAATGTGTTCCAAGTCAAGAACTCACTGCTGGGATGATGCGTTGCACTGGTGCGACGACAGAGCACTGAGCCGTTTTTCCTGAACTGTTATCATCCGTCGCAACTACTACCCTGTACGGATTGATCCATGTCCTCTCGCGAAATCCGCATTGCCACCCGCAAAAGTGCGTTGGCCCTCTGGCAAGCCGAATACGTCAAAGCCCGCCTGGAGCAGGCTCATCCGGGGCTGGTCGTGACATTGGTGCCGATGGTTAGCCGTGGCGATAAGTTGCTTGACTCGCCCCTGTCGAAAATCGGCGGTAAAGGGCTTTTCGTCAAGGAACTGGAAACAGCTCTGTTGGAGGATCGCGCGGACATCGCGGTGCATTCCATGAAAGATGTGCCCATGGACTTCCCGCAAGGCCTTGGCCTGTTTTGCATCTGCGAGCGTGAAGACCCGCGAGATGCGTTTGTCTCCAACCAATTCGCCAGCCTTGAGGCGTTGCCCGCTGGCAGCATTGTCGGCACCTCCAGCTTGCGTCGCCAGGCTCAGTTGCTGGCGCGTCGTCCTGATCTGAAAATTCATTTCCTGCGCGGCAACGTCAATACCCGTCTGGCCAAACTCGATGCGGGCGAGTACGACGCGATCATTCTTGCTGCAGCGGGTTTGATTCGCCTCGGGTTCGAAGACCGGATCACCGCAAGCATCAGTGTCGACGACAGCCTGCCAGCCGGTGGCCAGGGTGCAGTGGGTATCGAATGCCGCAGCGTCGATGCTGAAATTCACGCCCTGCTTGCGCCGTTGCATCACGATGCAACCGCCATCCGGGTGGTTGCCGAGCGCTCGCTGAACAAGCACCTCAACGGTGGATGCCAGGTGCCCATCGCCTGTTACGCCGTGCTTGAAGGTGAGCAGATCTGGTTGCGCGGTCTGGTGGGCGATCCGTCAGGTGCATTGCTGTTGCGTGCCGAAGCGCGTGCGCCACAGGCTGATGCTCAGGCGCTGGGTGTTCAGGTTGCAGACGCACTGCTGGAGCAAGGCGCAGAAGACATCCTGAAGGCTGTTTACGGCGTGGCGGAACGAGAATGAGTGGCTGGCGACTGCTGCTGACCCGTCCGGCAGATGAGTCTGCCGCGCTGGCACAGACTCTGGCTGACGCCGGGGTTTTCAGCAGCAGCTTGCCATTGCTCGATATTGAGCCGCTCCCGTCCAGTCCAGAGCAGCACGCTCTGGTTCAGGATCTGGACCTCTACAGCGCCGTGATTGTGGTCAGCAAACCCGCTGCGCGCCTGGGTTTGCAACTGGTTGCACAGCTCTGGCCGCAGACGCCGATCCTGCCCTGGTTCAGCGTCGGTGCAGGCACTGCGCAAATTCTTCAGGACTACGGCCTGGATGTCAGCTGGCCCGAGAGCGGCGACGACAGTGAGGCGCTGCTGGATCTGCCCAGGTTGCAACAATCCATCGCCATACCCGGCTCGCGCGTGTTAATCATGCGCGGTGAAGGCGGCCGCGAGTTGCTCGCCGAGCGTTTGCGCAGTCTTGGCGCCAGTGTTGATTATCTGCAACTCTACACACGTAACCTGCCCTATTATCCATCGTCGACGCTGGCTCAGCGTATCCAGGCGGAACGCTTGAACGCGGTAGTGGTCAGCAGTGGGCAGGGTTTTGAACACTTGCGTCAGTTGGCGGGCGATGCCTGGCCTGAGCTGGCGCGTTTAACTATATTCGTGCCGAGCCCACGTGTTGCCGACATGGCGCGCGAAGCCGGAGCCCGAACAGTTCTGAATTGCCGCGGCGCCAGCGCTGCGGCTTTGCTGGCAGCGTTACGGGAACACCCCGGGCCTGCCCCTCAGGCGTATTGATCGACGTGCTCTCTTTTACCGATTACGCCCAAATGCAAAGGATGGATACGTGAGCGAAACAGCCTTGCCTAAAGATGATTCCGAATCTGTGCTGACACCACCGACACCCGACCCATTGCGCCCTGAGCGTCCGGCCGGACGCAGCAACGGGCTGGTGGTGCTGGCTTTGTTATTTGGCGTTGCTGGCATCGCCGTCGCCGGTTGGGGGGTATGGCAACTGCGCGCTGTTCAGGCGAGCCATCAACTGCAACGCACTCAAATGCAGGATATCGCCGCGCAAACCCTGACATTGCAAACCAGCGAGAAGCAGCTCTCCGAGCGGCTGGCGCAATTGCCTCCTGCCGATGAGCTGGAAGAGCGTCGGCGTCTGGTTGCACAGTTGCAAGGCGATCAGCAGCGCTTGAGCCAGCGACTGGAAACCGTACTCGGTGCCAGCCGCAAGGACTGGCGTCTTGCCGAGGCCGAGCATTTGCTGCGTCTGGCGAGCTTGCGCCTCTCTGCATTGCAGGACATCAACAGCGCTCAGGCGTTGGTGCAGGGCGCTGACGAGATTCTTCGCGAGCAGGATGATCCAGGTTCCTTTGCCGCCCGTGATCAACTGGCGAAAAGCCTGGCGTCGCTGCGCAGCATCGATCAGCCGGACCGTACCGGTCTGTTCCTGCAGCTTGCAGCGTTGCGTGATCAAGTCGCCCAACTCAATGAGCTGGCCCCGGAATACAAAGACAAGGGCGAGTCGCTGCTCGGATTGACCGATGGCAAAAGCGAAGACAGCCATCTCGTGCAGTGGTGGAATGAGATCTCCCACTACATTCGCATCGATTTCAACGCCGACAAAAACATCCGCCCGTTACTGGCCGGGCAAAGCCTTACCCAGGTTCGTCTCGCGCTGAGCCTTGCGCTTGAGCAGGCGCAGTGGGCAGCCCTTAATGGCCAGCCACAAGTGTTTGAACACGCTCTGGCTGAGGCGAAAGAGGTGTTGCGCACCAACTTCAATCAAGATGACTCCCAGAGCAAGATGCTCTCCGCACGTCTGGACGAGCTTTCCAAACAGCCGGTTTCGGTGATGACTCCTGATCTCGCCCAGAGCCTCAGTGCCGTTCAGGCCTATCTTGAGCGGCGTCATGCCTCGGCCGGTGCGCCGGCAGCCGTGAAAAGCCAACCTGCTGAAGCCCGCGAGGGGACCAGCCCATGAAACGTGCCTATGTGCTGTTGTTCATCGCAATCGCCGTAGCTGCGGCGATTGGTGTGGCGATTGCCGAGCATTCCGGCTACGTCCTGATTGCCTATAAAAACTTCCGCTATGAATCCAGTCTCTGGGCCACGTTAGGCCTGTTGTTCGCCATCTGGCTGGTGCTTGTCGTGGTTCGTTTACTGGTCCGCCTGCTCACGACGTCCGGTTCGGTCGCCAACCCATGGTCGCGGCGCAACCGCAGCCGACGCATTCAGGTGGCGATCGAGCAAGGTCAAATGGATCTGGTAGAAGGCCGCTGGGCCAGCGCACAGCGCCATTTGCATCGTGCCGCCGAGTCAGAGCCGCAGCCCTTGCTGTATTACCTCGGTGCGGCTCGCGCCGCCAACGAGCTAGGCCATTACGATGAGAGCGACAGCTTGCTCGAGCGCGCCCTTGAACGTCAGCCTCAAGCAGAACTGGCGGTTGCTCTGAGCCACGCCCAGTTGCAGCAGGACCGTGGCGACAGCGATGGCGCGTTGGTGACATTGCAGGCCATGAACGAACGCCATCCTCACAACGCGCAAATCCTGCGTCAGCTACAGCGGCTGTATCGCGAGCGCGGTGAATGGTCTGCGTTGATCAAACTCATGCCTGAACTGCGGAAAGACAAGGTTCTGCCACCGCAGGAGCTGGCGGAACTGGAGAAACGCGCCTGGGGTGAAAACCTCACGCTGGCGGCCTACCGCGAGCATGATGAAAACGGTAGCTCCGCGGGTTTGCCCGGTCTCGATAGCGCTTGGAAAGGCTTGACCTCGGCGCAACGTCAGGAGCCGCAACTGGTGCTGGCTTATGCCGAGCAGCTGCGCCGGTTAGGCGCAGACGCACAGGCCGAAGAGGCGCTGCGTGCTGCGCTTAAACGTGAATACAACAGCCACCTCGCTCGTCTGTACGGTCTGGTGCGCGGCAGCGATCCTTCACGGCAGCTTCAAACCGCAGAGGGCTGGTTGAAAAACCATCCTGATGATCCGAGCCTGCTGCTGACCCTGGGCCGGCTCTGCCTGCAAAGCAGTTTGTGGGGCAAGGCCCGGGACTATCTGGAAACCAGCCTGCGATTACAGCGCAATCCGGAAACCTGTGCAGAGCTGGCGCGTCTGCTTGGCCAATTAGGCGAGACCGAGCGCAGCAACCAGCTCTTTCAGGAAGGCTTGGGCTTGCTTGACGAGCGACTGCTGGCACGACCACTCCCCGCCTTGGCAGGCTGATCAAACAGCCAGGATCTCTGGCTGCTTGAGATGTGTTTTGGCCGCCTATGTAGGAAAAGTCTCTTGTGTTTGCTTTTTGTAGGCAATGTCCTTCAAGAGATCGTGATGAAGCGTGCATCTATCGTCTGCAAATGCCCACCTAAACAGGGACGTATCCTTACGCTGGTGCCTTGAAAGGGTTGAGCGCTTTCACTACCGTAACTGCCTTCGTCTCTGGTTACGGATTTGCCATGCAACTGGCTCGCACACGCTCCCTGTTTTTTCTGGTGTTTATTGCCTGTGCAATGATCGTCGGCTCTGTTGTTTATCTGCAGTGTGTTGTCGTCGGGCTCTCACCTTGTGTGCTTTGTCTGTGGCAGCGTGCCGTCTTCGTGGCCAGTGGTCTTGTGGCATTGATCGCTACAATCCATGCGCCAGGCCGGGCAGGATGCGGGGCTTACAGTGCTGTCATCCTGCTGCTCACCTTGTCGGGTGCGGCAATAGCCGGTGGGCAAGTCTGGCTGCAGACAGCAACCGTCGACCAGACTATCGAGGTGATTGCGCAGGTCGAACGGCTCCTGGATATGCTCTCGCTGTACTCGCAGGTCGACAGATTGCGCAGTGATGCCGCGTTTTGTGCGGAAATTTCCTGGTCGTTGTTCGGCATCAGTTTGCCTGAGTGGAGTCTGCTGGCTTTTGTGGGTCTGGCGCTGGTCATGCTGTACGCACTGTTCAACGCTTCGGTCCGCGCTCCGACTGCCGAAAGTCGGGCCGGGGATTAAACACTTGTATGAACTTTATCTCCTGCGTACCTTGATGGGCTGGTCGTGCGGGCATAATCTGGCCCGCAAGCGTTATTGGATATATGCATCATCTGTTGCCCACAAAGCCTGTGTCGTCGACGCCGACGAGATCAAAACCAGGCCTGCGCAGACTGCATGCCCCTGAAGGGAAGTGATCATCATGTTGGAAAGCTGTCAGAACGCGCAGGAACGCTGGGGCGGGGTCAATAAGCTGATTGATCGCTGGCTGCAGGATCGCCTTGAACTGATCCGCGTCTACGATGCTCTCGGTGACACACCCGAAGCCTTGGCGGCGGATCGTGAAGGCCTTCAGAAATTCTGTGAAGTACTTGTCGATTATGTTTCGGCCGGGCACTTCGAAATCTATGAGCAGCTCAACAGTGAAGCCAAGGCTTTCAATGATGAGCGTGGTCTTGAGCTGGCAGATACCATCTACCCGCGTCTGAAAGTCATCACTGAGTCCGCACTGGCCTTCAATGATCGCTGCGACAATGGCGACTGCTCTGATTGCACCGTTGTTGCTGCGGAGTTCAACAAACTGGGCGGCTTGTTGCATGAGCGTTTCGAGCTGGAGGATTGCCTGATCGAGGTGCTCCACAACTCCCACAAGGAAGAAGCGGCAACTCAAGCCTGATAACTTCTGCGTGAATGAAAAAAGGGGTGCCAATTGGCACCCCTTTTTTGTTTCTGTCGGGATTAAAAATGAATCTTACTGTGGGACCGACCGGGGTGGGGCTGCACTTCATTTGGGAGGGCGGGATTCGAGCGATACATCAGTTGCGGATGTACCGGCCCCTTCGCGAATGAATTCGCTCCCACGGATTTGTGTTTGCAGGCCAACTGAGAATCTCCCACAGAGTTCAGTGCTGGATGATTACTGCGACACCCCAACCAGTTCGATTTCAAACACCAGCGGCGTGAATGGATCGATCAAGTCACCGGCACCCTCTGCGCCGTAAGCTTCCGCCGAAGGAATGACCAGGCGCCATTTGGCACCGACGGGCATATTTTGCAGTGCAGTGGTCCAGCCGCTGATTACGCTGTCGAGGCGAAACCACTGTGGCTGGGCGCTTTGGTCGAAGACGGTGCCATCTGGCAGACGACCGACGTAGCGAACCTGAACGCGGCCATCAACGCTTGGCTTGGGGCCTTTGCCTGCGACCAGTTCGGTCATCAATATGCCGTCTGCCAACTCGGTGACACCGGGTTTGGCTTTTTCGCTGGCCATGAATTTCTGTTCGCCTTCCATTGCAGCTTCGCTGAGCGGCTCGACGCTGCCTGACGCTTCGGCTTCGGCCACGGCGGCGTCATGTTCGCGCAGGATCTGCTCGATGCGCTCCTTCTTCAGCGCCAGAGGTTTGCCCTGGTAAGACTGCTGCAAGCCTTCAATCAGGGCAGGCAGATCAAGGTCCGGCACTTCCTGATGCAAACGCTCACCCAGGCTTGCGCCGAGGCTGTAAGCGAGATCGTGTGCCTCGCTGGAAGGTGCGGCGTGCACAGCCTGAGCCACCGGCAACAACAGGAACAACGACGTTAACAGGTAGCGCGACATGAATGCTCTCCGGCCTGGGAAGGCAGCGATTATGCCAGTGCAATGGCCCGTGTGTGGTGAGTGTTTGAAGATGAATTTCGCACTGCATTGGCAGTGACTGCAACAAGCATTTATCCGGGTATGCAACAGGGAGCGTTTCATGCTGTCAAGATGCCCTAGCGGCGCTGCGGGCAGAGGTCTAGTATGGGCCGCAAATCAGTCAGCCTGGAGGTAAGTCATGTCGGCCAAAAACAAGCCAGTAAATACTCCGTTGCATTTGCTACAACAGCTGTCGAGCAGCCTGCTCGAACACCTCGAAGACGCCTGCTCCCAAGCGCTGGCTGATGCGGAAAAACTGCTCGCCAAGCTTGAAAAACAACGTGGTAAAGCGCAGGAAAAACTGCACAAGTCGCGTACCAAATTGCAAGACGCAGCCACCGCTGGTAAAGCCAAGGCACAAGGCAAGGCCAAGTCTGCCGTGGCTGAACTTGAAGAGTTGCTGGACGCGTTGAAAGAGCGCCAGAGCGAAACTCGCGGCTACATCCTGCAGCTCAAGCGCGACGCTCAGGAAAGCCTGAAACTGGCTCAAGGCGTTGGCCGGGTCAAGGAAGCCGTCAGCAAGGCGCTGGACAGCCGTGCCGCTAAACCGGCTCCTGCCAAAGCAGCTCCGGCCAAAGCGGTCGCTGCAAAAGCCAAAGCACCAGCGGCCAAAACCGTTGCTGCAAAAGCTCCCGCTAAAACTGCGGCCAAGGCTCCAGTCAAAGCACCTGCCAAAGTAGCGGCCGCCAAGCCTGCCGCGAAAACGGTTGCCAAGGCTGTTCCTGCCAAAGCAACGCCAGCCAAAGCAGCAGCAAAACCTGCCGCCAAAGCACCGGCTGCCGCAGCAAAACCAGCGAGCAAACCAGCCGTTAAAACCGCAGTCAAAGCCCCAGCGAAAACCACGACAGCAAAGCCAGCGCCAGTTGCTAAAGCCCCGGCCAAAACTGCAGCGGCAAAACCTGCCGCAGCGAAAGCGCCAGCCAAACCTGCCGCTGCTGCCAAGCCAGCCGTCAAAGCACCTGCTGCAAGCGCAGCCAAGCCAGTTGCGAAACCCGCTGCTAAAACTGCTGCCGCCAAGCCTGCTGTGAAAGCGCCGGCCAAGGCTCCTGCCAAACCAGCCGCAGCCAAGCCCGCTGCTAAACCAGCTGTCGCCAAGCCAACTGCGGCGAAACCAGCCGTGAAGCCTGCCGCTAAACCCGCTGCTGCCAAGCCAGTCGCTGCCAAACCTGCAACGCCGACTGCTCCCGCTGCGACTGCAACCCCTGCTCCAGCGCCAGCCACTGCTGCGACGCCTGCGCCTTCGGCATCCAACAGCAGCACCCCGACCAGCGCTTCCTAAGGCCGGTCCATCGCGACGCGCAGCACCTGCAGCGCGTCGTTATTTTGCCCGGCGGCCTCGCCCGCCAGGCAAATCAACCAATCCCCTTGTTCTGCGGTTTCCTGTGCCGACCATTTCAGTGTCTGCGCTTCCAGCCTCCTCAGCAGTTCTCGTTCCGCCTCCAGTTCCAGGGCTTTGACTTGCTCGCGTAGCACGCTCAAGGGCATATCGTGCTGAGCGCTGTTGCGCCATTGCGTGCGCAATTCCCGGAGCGGGCGCACCACGTTGTCATGCCAGGGCGTGGCCAACTGTCCGATTTCCAGCGCGCGTTCGGTTGTGCAAACGACACCGCGTTGACTCAGCCATGCGCCGCACAACAGCAGGCAAACATTGGCGCCGCTGGCCTGCAGGCTCAGACAAGCCTGCTCGACACCCGGCTTGGCATACAAATCGAGGGTGAAACTCCAAAGGTCAGAAGGCATAGTGCGCTACCTGTTTGAGACGAAGCTGGTAGACTCCGCCGCCATTATGATTCGACTTCAAAGCCTTACCTTACAGCGTGGCCCGCAACGTCTGCTAGAAGACGCCGAGCTGACCCTGCACGCCGGTCAAAAAGCCGGCCTGATCGGTGCCAATGGCGCCGGTAAATCCAGCCTCTTCGCTTTGCTTCGGGGTGAACTGACCCCCGATGCCGGTGACTGTCTGCTGCCCGCCGACTGGCGTATCGCACACATGCGCCAAGAGGTCGACACCCTTGAGCGCATCGCCGTGGACTATGTCCTCGATGGCGACCTGCGCTTGCGCGAGGTGCAGCGCCTGCTGGTTGAAGCTGAAGCTGCTCAGGACGGCGCAGCCCAGGCGCGTATGCACTCGGAGTTGGATAGCGCCGACGGCTATACCGCCGATGCGCGGGCCCGCAAGTTGCTGGCCGGGCTGGGCTTTAGCAATGAACAGATGGAAAAACCGGTCGGGGATTTCTCCGGTGGCTGGCGGATGCGCCTGAACCTGGCGCAAGCCTTGATGTGCCCTTCGGATCTGTTGTTGCTCGACGAACCGACTAACCACCTGGATCTCGATGCGATCCTGTGGCTGGAGGACTGGCTGAAGAGCTATCCCGGCACGCTGCTGCTGATCTCCCACGACAGGGATTTTCTGGATGCCGTGGTTGACCATGTCGCCCACGTCGATCAGCGCAAAATAACCCTCTATCGCGGCGGCTACAGCGCTTTCGAGCGCGCCCGTGCGGAACGTATGGCCCAGCAGCAACAGGCCTACGAGAAGCAGCAGGCGCAGCGCGCGCACATGGAAAAGTTCATCACGCGCTTCAAGGCTCAGGCCACCAAAGCCAAGCAGGCGCAGAGCCGGATCAAGGCTCTGGAACGCATGGAAGAACTGTCTGCAGCGCATGTGGATTCACCGTTCGACTTCACCTTCCGTGAGTCCAGCAAGATTTCCAGCCCTTTGCTGGATCTGTCCGATGCGCGTTTGGGTTATGGCGATAGAGCGGTGCTGGAGAAGGTCAAGCTGCAACTGACCCCGGGTGCCCGTATCGGCTTGCTCGGGCCAAACGGCGCGGGTAAGTCGACCCTGATCAAAAACCTTGCGGGTGAACTCGAACCTTTGAGCGGCCACATGGCTCGGGGCGAAAACACGGTGGTGGGCTACTTTGCCCAGCACCAGCTGGACTCGCTGGATGCCAAGGCCAGCCCGATGCTGCACCTGCAGCGTATCGCTCCGACCGAGCGCGAGCAGACGCTGCGTGACTTCCTGGGTGGCTTCGACTTCCGCGGCGGACGTCTTGATGAGCCGGTGCTGAATTTCTCGGGTGGTGAGAAGGCGCGTCTGGCCCTGGCGTTGATCGCGTGGGACCGGCCGAACCTGTTGCTGCTCGATGAACCTACCAACCACCTGGATCTGGAGATGCGACTGGCGTTGACCATGGCCCTTCAGGAATTCAGTGGCGCGGTATTGGTGGTCTCCCACGATCGGCATCTGCTCAAAAGTACGACCGATGATTTCCTGCTGGTCGCTGACGGCCGTGTTCAGGAGTTCGACGGCGACCTGGAAGATTACGCACGCTGGCTGGCTGAGTATCGGCTGCGCAATGCGCCGGTCAGCAATACGCCGATCAACGTCGACAAGACCGATAAAAAGGCCCAGCGCCAGCAAGCGGCTGCGCTGCGTCAGCAGTTGGCTCCGCACAAGAAGTTGGCGGACAAGCTTGAGCGCGACCTTGGCACGTTGCACGAGCGGCTCGCCAAGGTTGAGGCGGAACTGGCCGACAGCGCCAATTACGAAGCGGCCAACAAAGACAAACTGCGTGATTTGCTCGCCGAACAGGCGAAGCTCAAAGTGAGTGAAGGCGAGTTGGAAGAGTCGTGGATGGAGGCTCTGGAGTTGCTGGAGTCCATGCAGGCTGAACTGGAAGCACTTTCGTGAGCACGTCGAGGGACTGATGGAAGCATTTGCATCGCTGGTTCCGCCGCACTGGGTGGAGCCGATCTGGCTGGGATTGCAGATCCTGCTGATTCTGGTCGCCGGTTACATGGCGCAGCGGCTGGTGGGGCGTTTTCTGACCCGTCTCGGCGAGCGCTATCCGTTGCCACCTGAACTACTGCTGCCACTGCGCGGTGGTTTGCGCTGGTTCATCATGGGCAGTGCATTCGTGATTGTGCTGGGCCAGCTCGGGGTTTCTGCCACGGTACTCTGGACCGCCCTCTCAGGCTTCGTGGCGGTCGCTGCGGTGGCGTTTTTCGCCATGTGGAGCGTGTTGTCCAACCTGCTTTGCGCCGTGTTGATCTACACCATCGGGCCGTTTCGAATTGGCGATGTGGTGGAGTTGGTCGACACCCTCGACAAGCCGGGCGTCAAAGGTCGCGTGCTGGAAATCAACCTGATGTTCACCACCCTGATCGAGCCTCCCGAGGCCGGTGGCGCGCTGGTGCAGGTCCCCAACAGCCAGTTTTTCCAGAAGTCGGTGCGTCGCTGGCGCGGTTCTGATGGCTTCCCGACCATTGCGGTCGACAAAACGCCGGAAAATTAATTTTCGCGGCACCCCCTGCTGGATCTAGTCAATTGCCCGAGAAGCCACTAGCTTATCGGGCATTGGTGTTTGTCCGAGGTGTGTAATGTCTTTTGATACATGGCTGGCTTTCTTTGCTGCTTGTTGGGTGATCAGTCTGTCGCCGGGTGCAGGCGCTATCGCGTCGATGTCCAGCGGCTTGCGTTATGGTTTCTGGCGCGGCTACTGGAATGCCTTGGGCCTGCAGATCGCATTGGCGGCACAGATCGCAATTGTCGCTGCAGGCCTCGGCGCGGTGCTCGCTGCCTCGGACATGGCATTCACGCTGATCAAGTGGTTTGGTGTGGCGTATCTGGTGTATCTGGGCATCAAACAATGGCGGGCGCTGCCTGCAGACCTGTCCGAAGATTCGACCATTCGGCCTGTCGGTAAACCCATGGCGTTGGTCGTTCGCGGGTTTCTGGTGAACATCAGTAACCCCAAGGCGCTGGTGTTCATGCTGGCAATCCTGCCGCAGTTCATCGACCCGAACGCACCGCTGCTCGCCCAGTACCTGACCATCGGTGTGACCATGGTCACCGTGGACATGATCGTCATGGCGGGCTATACCGGGCTGGCTTCGAAGGTATTGCGTGCGCTCAAGACCCCAAAACAGCAACGCCGCATGAACCGGACCTTTGCCGGTTTGTTCGTGGGCGCGGCAGGTTTCCTGGCGACGCTGCACAGGGCGTAATCGCACCACTGCTTGACCTGTAGGAGTGAACTTGTTCGCGATCTGGCCGCGAAGCGGCAGCAATGGCCGCGCTTCGATGCAGTTGCTGAAATCAGGTCGCCAGATTTACGACTGCTGCGCAGCCGTTCGCGAACAAGTTCACTCCTACAGGGTCGGGATCTGGCCTACAAATACTCCCCCGCCGCCTCCGGCTGATACTCCACCGCCAGCAATGTCAGCTTGAGGGTCTTGCCGCCCGGGGCGGGCCAGTCGATGTGCTGACCAACCTGCAGGCCCAGCAGCGCTGAGCCGACCGGGGCGAGAATAGAGACCGTGCCATCGGCACCGGCGTCCTTCGGGTAGACGAGCTTCAAGTGGTAATCCTTGCCGCTGACTTCTTCGCGGCAATGCACTTTTGAATTCATGGTCACGACACCAGCGGGCACGTCTTCGTGGCTGACCACTTGTTCGGCGCGGTCCAGCTCGGCTTGCAGGGCTTCGAGGCCGGGAGTGGTTTCCTCAAGGCTCTCGATCAACTGTTCAAGACGCTGCACGTCCAGCCGGGTCAGGATGATGGAAGGTTGTGTCGACATGTTGGCAGGCTCCTTTTTCTGCGCTGCATAAAACAAAACCCCGCCTGAAGTGGCGGGGTTTTGAAGGGCTTCATCGATGAAGCATGTCTGGACACTAACACAGCAGGGGTATTACACAACCCGGCAAGACCGTTATGCGTCGGGAGACTGAGTAGCGTCAGCCACTTCTCGGCGCTGGTCTGCATTGGCGCGAATCTGTCGGCGGCGATTGTCGTCTGCCGAGCGCCACTCACGGATGTCTTCCACATGGCGGAAGCAACCGAGACACACTTTCTGCTCGTCGAGCCGGCACAGGCTGATGCAAGGCGAAGGCACTGCCGGGCTGACGTTACTGTACAGCGGCTTGGGCGGTCGGACGGACGTAGCGGTCACGCTCAAATCTCGTCGAAGTCGAGTTCGACGCCAGCCTGCTCCAGCGTGAAGCGCTTGAGCATTTCGCTCAACAGCTCATCGCTGGTATCGCAGCTCCAGCGCTGCTCTTCTTCGTCGTAGTCGAAGTGAAAACCGCCGGAACGCGCTGCCAGCCACAGCTGACGCAGGGGTTCCTGGCGGCTGAAAATCAGCTGAGTGCCATTTTCGAACTTGACGGTCAGCACACCGGCCGAGTTTTCAATGTCCAGATCCAGACCACTCTCGTCGAAAACATCTTCCAGATTTTGCTGGGTGGCATCGACCAGGTCGTGAAAGCGGGCTTCGGTCAAACTCATCAGGGGAACCTCAAAAAGTGTCTGCTGTTGGCGCAGCGACGCAAGATACGGTCGCTTTGAAGCAAATGCAAAGCTTACCCGCCCAACGAACAACACAGCGCCAATAATTCGCTCTGGCTACCACTGAATCAGTGGCGTAGCGTCAAAGCCCCGCCGGACGGGAACCCGGCTACGTAGGCAAGCCGCTGGGTGGCCGGTATACTCGGGCGCAATTAATGCTTTTACAAAGGATTTCGCCATGAAGCGCCTGATCTCTTCGCTTGCTGCGCTTGTCGCGGTCGCTTGTCTTGTTACTGCCTGCGGCCAAAAAGGCCCGTTGTATCTGCCGGATGACCAGAAATCTTCCGATGACCAGGCCAAGTCGCAATCGCACAAGCATCTTTAAGGGAATTACATGGACGCCTTCAACTACCGCGATGGTGAGCTGTTCGCGGAAGGTGTAGCGTTGTCTGCCATTGCCGAGCGTTTCGGCACGCCGACCTACGTCTACTCCCGCGCTCACATCGAAGCGCAATACAACGCCTATGCTGACGCCCTGAGCGGCATGCCGCACCTGGTCTGCTACGCCGTCAAAGCCAACTCCAACCTGGGCGTGCTCAACGTCCTGGCGCGTCTGGGTTCGGGCTTCGATATCGTGTCCCGTGGCGAGCTGGAACGAGTGCTCGCTGCAGGTGGTAAAGCAGACAGGATCGTGTTCTCCGGCGTCGGCAAGACCCGTGACGACATGCGCCGCGCGCTGGAAGTGGGCGTGCACTGCTTCAACGTCGAGTCCACCGACGAGCTTGAGCGTCTGCAGATTGTCGCGGCCGAAATGGGCGTTCGTGCCCCAATCTCGCTGCGCGTCAATCCGGACGTCGATGCTGGCACGCATCCGTACATCTCCACCGGCCTCAAGGAAAACAAATTCGGCATCGCCATCGCTGATGCTGAAGACGTCTACATCCGCGCTGCTCAATTGCCTAACCTGGAAGTCATTGGCGTCGATTGTCACATCGGCTCGCAACTGACCACGCTTGAGCCGTTCATTGACGCGCTTGATCGCCTGCTCGCGCTGGTGGATCGTCTTGGCGATTGCGGCATCCTGCTGAGCCACATCGATCTGGGTGGCGGTCTTGGCGTGCGTTATCGCGATGAGGAGCCACCGCTGGCTTCGGATTACATCAAGGCCGTGCGTGAGCGGATGGAAGGTCGTGACCTGTCACTGGTTTTCGAACCCGGCCGCTTCATCGTTGCCAACGCGGGCGTGCTGCTGACTCAGGTCGAGTACCTCAAGCATACCGAGCACAAGGATTTCGCCATCGTCGATGCGGCGATGAACGACCTGATTCGCCCGGCGCTGTATCAGGCCTGGATGGACGTCACTGCCGTTCGCCCACGTGACAGCGCGCCTCGCGCCTACGACATCGTCGGGCCGATCTGCGAAACCGGCGACTTCCTCGCCAAGGGCCGCGAACTGGCCCTGGCTGAAGGTGATCTGCTGGCCGTGCATTCGGCCGGTGCCTACGGTTTTGTCATGAGCTCGAACTACAACACCCGCGGTCGCACCGCTGAAGTGTTGGTCGACGGCTCGCAGGCTTTCGAAGTACGCCGCCGCGAGACCGTGGCCGAGCTGTTTGCTGGCGAAAGCCTGCTGCCGGAGTAACCCATGCTGCTGCGTTTTACCAAGATGCATGGCCTGGGCAACGACTTCATGGTTTTGGACCTGGTCAGCCAGCACGCGCATATTTTGCCCAAGCACGCCAAACAATGGGGTGACCGGCACACTGGCGTCGGTTTCGATCAGCTGTTGCTGGTTGAGACTCCGACCAATCCGGATGTCGATTTCCGCTACCGGATTTTCAACTCCGATGGTTCCGAGGTTGAGCAGTGCGGCAACGGTGCCCGCTGCTTTGCCCGCTTCGTGCTGGACAAGCGTTTGACCGCCAAGCGCCTGATCAAGGTCGAAACCAAAAGCGGAATTATTGAGCTGGAAATCCGCAATGACGGGCAGATCAGCGTCGATATGGGGCCGCCACGGCTGGTCCCGGCGGACATCCCGTTCCAGGCCACCGAGCAGGCGCTGAGCTACAGCGTCGATGTCGACGGCCAGGCGGTCGAGCTGGCCGCCGTCTCCATGGGCAATCCCCATGCGGTATTGCGCGTGAACGACATCAACAACGCGCCGGTGCATGCATTGGGTCCGAAAATTGAACACCATCCGCGCTTTCCGGCGCGGGTCAACGTAGGCTTTCTCTACGTCGTCGATCGTCAGCGTGCGCAATTGCGTGTCTGGGAGCGCGGAGCCGGGGAAACCCAGGCCTGTGGTACTGGTGCGTGTGCGGCAGCCGTTGCGGCGATCAGCCAGGGCTGGATGGATTCGCCACTGCTGATCGATCTGCCGGGTGGACGTCTGTCAATCGAGTGGGCTGGCCCGGGCCATCCGGTTCTGATGACGGGTCCCGCTGTACGGGTCTACGAAGGCCAGGTTCGTCTATGAGTGAGCAAAAGCGATGACTGACAAGCCTAAGACTTCAACCGACAAGTCTGGCGAATCGCCGGTCGATACGGCAGCGCCAAACCTTGAAGCAGAGGCGATCATCGCTTACCTGCTCGATCACCCGGATTTCTTTGCCGAGCACGACGAGTTATTGGTTTCGATGCGTATCCCGCATCAGCGCGGCGACACCGTTTCCCTGGTAGAGCGTCAACTCAAGCTGCTGCGCGAGCGCAACATCGAGATGCGCCATCGTCTGTCTCAACTGATGGACGTCGCTCGGGACAACGACCGGCTGTTCGAAAAGACCCGCCGCCTCAACCTGGCATTGATGGACGCCAGCAGTCTCGAAGAAATCGTGATCGCCGTTGAAGACAGCCTGCGGCAGGACTTTCAGGTGCCTTTTGTCAGCCTGATTCTGTTCAGTGACAGCGCGATGCCGGTTGGCCGTTGGGTTAGCAGTGTCGATGCGCAAAAAGCTATCGGTGGTTTGATCGGCGACAAGACCGTGTGTGGCGCCTTGCGTGAGCACGAGCTGACCTTCCTGTTCGGTGCCGAGCAAGGCAAGGAAGTCGGCTCCACCGCCGTCGCAACCCTCAGCCATCTCGGCCTGCATGGCGTGCTGGCCATTGGCAGTCGCGATCCGCAGCATTACAAAAGCTCGGTGGGGACCCTGTTTCTCAACTACATCGCCGATGTACTGAGCCGTCTGCTGCCGCGCTTCACCCACTCCCTACGCTCGGTTCGCTAGTGATGGAACGACAGCTGGACGCTTACTGCACACATTTGCGCAGTGAGCGCCAAGTGTCGCCACACACACTTGAAGCCTATCGCCGTGACCTCAACAAGGTGCTGGCGTACTGCGAGAAGCAACAGCTGAACAGTTGGGCTGCACTGGATATTCAACATCTGCGCAGTCTGATCGCCCGCCAGCATCAGCAGGGTCAATCCTCGCGCAGCCTGTCCCGCCTGCTCTCCGCAGTACGTGGGCTTTATCACTACCTCAATCGCGAAGGCATCTGCGAGCACGACCCGGCCAATGGCCTGTCGCCCCCCAAAGGCGAACGACGCCTGCCGAAAACCCTTGATACCGACCGTGCCCTGCAATTGCTGGACGGTGGTGTCGAAGACGACTTCCTCGCCCATCGCGATCAGGCGATTCTGGAGTTGTTCTATTCGTCGGGCTTGCGTCTGTCCGAGCTGACCGGTTTGAACATGGAGCAACTGGACCTGAGCGAAGGCCTGGTGCAAGTGCTCGGCAAAGGCAGCAAGACCCGCGTTCTGCCGGTGGGCAGGAAGGCCCGTGAAGCGCTGCAGGCGTGGATCGCATTGCGGGCGCTGGCCAATCCTGAGGATGACGCCGTGTTCATCAGCCAGCAGGGTCGACGCCTTGGGCCGCGCGCCATTCAGAAGCGGGTCAAGGCCGTTGGTGAGCGCGAGTTAGGGCAAAACCTGCACCCGCACATGCTGCGTCACTCGTTTGCGAGCCATCTGCTTGAGTCGTCCCAGGATTTACGCGCAGTGCAGGAGTTGCTCGGTCACGCTGATATCAAGACCACGCAGATCTACACCCATCTGGATTTCCAGCATTTGGCGTCGGTCTACGACAGCGCCCATCCGCGGGCCAAACGCAAAGGTTCTGACCATGATTAAGCTGATCACCTTCGACCTCGATGACACGTTATGGCACACCGCACCGGCTATCGTCGGCGCCGAAGCCACCCTGCGTGACTGGCTGGCCGCCAACGCGCCAAAGCTTGGTCCGGTACCTGTCGAGCATTTGGGGGAGATTCGTACGCGGCTGGTGGAAGCCGATCCGACCTTCAAGCACCGCATCAGCGCTTTGCGGCGGCGCGTGCTGTTCCATGCGCTGGAAGACGCCGGTTATGCCTCGGCTGAAGCTCAAGCGCTGGCTGATCAGGCTTTTGAGGTGTTTCTGCATGGTCGCCATCAGGTCGAGATATTCCCGGAGGTCCATCCGACCCTGGAGATTCTGGCCGCGACCTACACGTTGGGTGTGATCACCAACGGCAATGCCGATGTGCGTCGTCTGGGACTGGCCGATTATTTCGCCTTCGCGCTGTGTGCCGAAGACCTGGGCATTGGCAAGCCTGACCCTGCTCCCTTCGTGGAGGCCCTCAAGCGGGCCAATGTCGATGCAGGCGCTGCGGTGCACATCGGCGATCACCCCGGCGATGACATCGCAGGCGCCCAGCAGGCCGGTATGCGAGCGATCTGGTACAACCCGGCGGGTAAGCCTTGGGAAGCAGACAAGCAGCCTGACGCCGAGATCAGCAGCCTGACGCAGTTGCCGGGGGTGTTGAAAGCCTGGTCTTAGATGATTTGGAGGCTGGTTATGACTGTGGGAGTGGTCCCGGTATCCCTGACACCGCGCTGTCGCTAAGCAAACGGATGACCCTGTAGGAGCCAACTTGTTGGCGAGACGTCGGACCC
>NZ_JAWHNU010000088.1:0-17316 GCF_032582135.1 Pseudomonas syringae group sp. J309-1
GAGGATTTTGATACGGCCAAGCTATTCAGCGAAAAACACTTCGTGAAAGCTTGACCGGCAACAGAGTATCTACAGGTTCAATGTTTACTGCACGACAGTCATGACAATCGCACACCCGGCGTCAGGGTCGCGGGCAAGGTCAGGCTGCTGCTCTCCAGCGAGGCCACCGGATACGCGCAATAATCCGCCGCGTAATACGCACTCGCCCGGTGATTACCGGAAGCCCCTACCCCGCCAAACGGTGCGCTGCTCGCCGCGCCAGTCAGCTGTTTGTTCCAGTTGACGATCCCTGCCCGGCTCTCCAGCCAGAACTGTTTGTAACGCGCTTCGGAATCCGACAGCAGACCGGCAGCCAGGCCGTACTGAGTGTCATTGGCCAAGGCGATGGCGTTATCAAAATCCGTATAACGCAGCACCTGCAACAGCGGCCCGAACAGCTCTTCATCAAGAGTATCGCTGACCTCGGACACGTCAATAATGCCTGGTGTGAGCAACGCCGACGTGGCGTGTGGCTGGGTCATTTCCAGTAACGCCAAAGCGCCATTGGCAAGCAATTGCTCCTGAGCCGCCAGCAAGGCACTGGCCGCGTGCAGCGAAATGACCGAGCCCATGAACGGCGCGGGCTGCTGATCGTAAGCGCCCACTTCGATGTTGCGCGTGACCTCAACCAGACGCTCAAGAAAGGCATCGCCCCAGACGCCCTGTGGCACCAGCAAGCGTCGCGCGCACGTGCAGCGCTGCCCCGCGGAGATGAATGCCGACTGAATAACCGTGTACACCGCAGCGTCTACATCGCCAACTTCGTCGACGACCAGCGGATTATTGCCGCCCATTTCCAGCGCAAGAATCTTGTCGGGACGACCGGCAAACTGCTGATGCAGAGCATTGCCAGTACGGCTCGAACCGGTGAAAAACAATCCATCGATGCCCGGGTTGGCGGCAAGAGCGATACCGGTGTCACGACCTCCCTGCAGCAGATTCAATACACCGGCAGGCAAACCGGTCTCAATCCAGCACTTGACCGTCAGTTCGGCGACTTTCGGGGTCAGCTCGCTGGGTTTGAACACGACGGCATTGCCCGCCAGCAAAGCCGGGACAATGTGTCCGTTGGGCAGATGCCCGGGAAAGTTGTACGGACCGAACACCGCGACCACGCCATGGGGCTTGTGGCGCAGCACTGCGTTCGCGTCGCCCAGCGGGCCGCTCTTCTCGCCGGTGCGCTCCCGGTAGCTTTGTACGGAAATAGCGATTTTATTGACCATGCTGGTCACTTCGGTCGCTGACTCCCAGAGCGGCTTTCCGGTTTCTTCACCAATGCACTGCGCCAAAACGTCTGCCTGGTTTTTCAGGCTGGCGGCGAACGCTTCCAGCACCGTGATGCGATCTTCCAGGGTGCGACTCGCCCACGCCGGAAAAGCCTGACGCGCAGCTTGCACGGCAACGTCTACCTGAGCGGCCGTTGCACCTTGCCCGGACCATACAACCTGCTGAGTCACCGGATTGAGCGACTCGAACGCCTCGCCCTGCCCGGCCTGCCAGTTGCCTGCGATATACAAGGTGCTCATCAGACAGCCTCCCGCGCGGGGGACAGCGGAACCGCCCGGACATTGTCGCCCGCACTCAGGCGCAGGCGCTTGGCGGTCGCCGGGGCAACCACCAATGTACCGGCCGCAAAGCGCGCCGCGCCCACAGTGATTCTGCACTCCTCACGCTTGCGGTTATGAATCAGGAACTGTGTGGCATCGTCACCCGGCGTACCGATGGCCAGCACCAAAGGCGCACTGTCGCGCACGGCGCGGATCTTCGCAGTCTCGCACTCAACCGCTGGACCGGCGTCGAAGATATCCACGTAACCCTGATAGCTGAAGCCTTCGGCCTTGAGCATGGTCAGCGCTGGTTCGGTGTCGGCGTGCACCCGGCCAATCACGTTACGGGCATCTTCGGAGAGGAAGCAGCTGTACAGCGGAAACTTGGGCATCAGCTCAGCAATGAACGCCTTGTTACCGACGCCCGTCAGGTAATCCGCCTGGCTGAACTCCATCTTGAAGAAGTGTCGCCCCAGACTTTCCCAGAACGGCGACCGACCATTTTCATCGGACATGCCGCGCATCTCGGCGATGATCTTGTTGCCAAACAACTGCGGGAACTCCGCGATAAACAGCATCCGCGCCTTGGCCAGCAGACGCCCGTTCAAACCGTTACGGAAGTCGCTGTGCAGGAACAGCGAGCACAGCTCGGAATTACCGGTCAGATCATTGGCCAGAAACAGGGTCGGGATTTCCCGATAGATATTCAATTCCTGAGAAGCGCTGACCGTCAGCCCCACTCGATAGTTGTACCAGGGCTCGCGCAGGCCAACCGCCCCAGCGATGGCGGAAATACCCACTACGCGGCCGTCATCGTCTTCAAGCACGAAAAGGTAATCCGCATCACCGCGCCCGGCTTCGCCGCGAAAGGTCTTTTCCGCCCAACCGACCCGGTGCGCCAAGCGTTCTTCATTGGCGGGCAAAGTCGTCAGGCCAGCGCCTGTGCTGCGCGCCAACTCGATCAGCGCTGGCAGGTCACTGCTGCTTACGGGACGAACGATCATGCTATCTCCTCAATACCACTTCCCTCGGGAAACGGCGAAACTCGCTAAACCAGCCATCCACATTCAAAGGCGTATCAGACCGCCACGACCCGCACGCTGGCGTCTTCACCGACACCCAGCGCCTCGGCTGCCGCCAGACTCAGGGCGACCGGCTTGCCTGGCGCCCAGTCCAGTTCCAGCAATATCGCCCGGTAATCCTGCAACAAGCCATTGGCAACAAGATACAAACGGCCGCCGGAACCGGTGTCAGTGGACCGTTGAGCATCGATTTTGACGGGCACCAAACGGCTCTGGGCAATGGAGCGAATCCCGGAAACACGCGCATGCAGGGTCGGGCCACCGTCGAAAATATCGATGTAGTGATCGGTCTCGAAGCCTTCGCGCATCAGGATGTCGAAGGTGATCTGCGCCCGCGGATGCACCTGGCCCATGGCTTCCTGAGCAGCATCCGGCAACAGCGGCACATAAATCGGGTAATGCGGCATCAGCTCGGCGAGGAATGTCCGGCTTTTCAGCCCGCACAGACGTTCGGCTGCGGCATAGTTCAGATCGAAGAAGTTGCGCCCGATGGCATCCCAGAACGGCGAGTCGCCATTTTCATCGCTGTAACCGACGATCTCGGTCACCACCGAATCCGCGAAACGCTCCGGGTGGCTCGCGACAAACAGCAGACGCCCCCGGGAATTAAGCTCCGACCATGCACTGCCCACCAGTTCAGGGACCACATAGAAACTGGTCAACAGGCTGTTGCCGGTCAAGTCGTGGCACTGGGAAAGAACATGAATCTTGTTATGAATCTTCAGCTCGCGAGACGCGTGAACGAAGGTTTCGTTACGGAAGCTGTAAAAGGGTTCGGAATAGCCCGCCGAAGCGACAATCCCTGAACAGCCCACCAGTCGTCCGCTTTCGCTGTCTTCCAGTACGAAGAAGTAGGTTTCTTCGCCATTGAAGCTCACTTCGGCCGCGAACGAGGCTTCCGAAGCGGCGATCTTGTCGCCAAGCCGCCCCGCATCGTCAGGCAGGGACGTGACACCGATCGGGCTGTCGGCAGCGAGGCGTTGAACCTCGGCCAGATCAGCCATTTGCGCGGGGCGCATCACGAGCATGGTGCCACTCCTTACCAGAACACAGACCGGGCAAACCCGGCACAGAAAAAAAGCGCCACGTGGATCAACGCCACATGGCACAGGAAAATGTCCGACGCTTACCGTGCAGGCAAACGCCGGAAGGTGTTGCGGTGGATCAGCCCGCCATCAAGCCTGAGTCAGCTTGGCCACAGCGCGCTCGAAGCGATCCAGACCTTCGTCGATGTCAGCGTCTTCGATCACCAGACTCGGAGCAAAACGCACCACGTCAGGACCGGCTTGCAGAATCATCACCCCTTCATGCTCGGCAGCGTTGAAGAAGTCCTTGGCCTTGCCTTTCCAGGCATCGGTCAGCACGCAACCAATCAACAGGCCCATGCCACGAACCAGGGTGAAAACACCGTACTTCTCGCCGATCTGCTCCAGGCGGGCCTTGAACTTCGCATGTTTGGCCGTGACGCCGTCGCGGACTTCCTGAGTGTGGACCACGTCCATCACTGCGTTACCCACGGCGCACGCCAGGGCATTGCCGCCGTAAGTTGTACCGTGAACGCCGACCGCGAAGTGCTTGGCGAGCTTTTCGGTGGTCAGCATGGCTGCCATCGGGAAGCCGCCGCCAATGCTCTTGGCGCTGGACAGGATGTCCGGCGTCACGCCGTAATTCATATAGGCAAACAGACGACCGCTACGGCCCATGCCACACTGCACTTCATCGAAGATCAGCAGCGCTTTGTGCTCATCGCACAGTGCCCGGGCACCTTGCAGGTATTCAAGTTCGGCAGGCAATACGCCACCCTCGCCCTGAACAGGCTCCAGCACCACGGCGCAAGTCTTGTCAGAGATCGCGGCCTTGAGCGCTGCCAGATCGTTGAATGGCACGTGGGTGATGCCAGTGATCTTCGGCCCAAAGCCATCGGAGTACTTGGACTGACCACCCACGGTCACGGTGAACAGCGTACGACCGTGGAAGCTGTTCAGTGCCGCAATGATTTCGTATTTGTCCGGACCATACAGATCGTGGGAAACGCGGCGCGCCAGCTTGAAAGCGGCTTCGTTGGCTTCGGCACCGGAGTTACAGAAGAACACGCGCTCGGCGAATGTCGCGTCCACCAGCTTCTTCGCCAGACGCAGGGCTGGCTCGTTGGTGAAAACGTTGGAAACGTGCCAGAGCTTGTTGGCCTGCTCAGTCAAGGCACCCACCAGCGCCGGATGGCAGTGGCCCAGTACGTTGACGGCAATCCCGCCGGAGAGATCAACCAGTTCACGGCCCGACTGGTCCCAGACTCGGGAACCAGCACCACGCACAGGGATGAACCCGGCTGGAGCGTAGTTAGGGACCATTACCTGGTCGAAATCGGCGCGTTGCACCGCAGCTTGCTCAACGGACATCGGAGTCTCCTGAAGAGGAACGCCTGCCTGAAACTGGCGAGCGATGGGAAGATTGTAAGGACTGGTTTGACTCCGGCCTTGCCGCCAGGCGACAACTTGTTACAGCACAAAACCGGGTTTTTCAGTGACTTTCGGCAATGCGACATTAACCATCGCAAAGGCGCAGTTTAAACGTTGCGGGCCGATTGTTGCAGATACAGATGCCGGTAATTGCAAGGAGGAATGCTTACCCCTGTGGGAGCTGGGCTTGGTCTGGGCGGCATTCCGACGATAGGAACGACGCGATCTCAATTGAACCGCGTCCGGCCTTATCGCGGGCAAGCCCAGCTCCCACAAAGGCAACCAAAAATCTGCAGGACTACTCAACCCCGCTCTGCAGGCACCGACGACAATTCAAACGGGCTGCTGCTGCGGCGCTGGTTACGGTCTTCACGGGGAGTCGCGCCGAAGAAGTTGCGGTAGGCGCTGGAGAAGTGTGGCCCTGATGAGAAGCCACAGGACAAGCCAATCTGGATGATGGATTTACTGGTCTGCATCAGCATCTGTCGCGCCTTGTTGAGGCGCAGCTCCAGGTAATACTGGCTCGGCACGCGATTGAGGTACTGCTTGAAGATCCGCTCCAACTGACGGCGCGAGACACACACGTGCTGAGCAATTTCATCGGTGGTCAGGGGCTCTTCGATATTGGCTTCCATCAGCAGCACAGCCTGAGTCAGCTTCGGATGGCTGGACCCCAGGCGATTCTGCAACGGAATACGCTGACGCTCGCCGCCTTCGCGAATGCGCTCCACTACCAGCTCTTCAGACACTGCGCCCGCCAGTTCAGCGCCATGATCACGCGCCAGCACGGCCAGCAACAGATCCAGCACCGACATGCCGCCACACGCCGTCAAACGATCACGATCCCAGTCAAACAGATGGCTGGTGGCAATCACTTTGGGGAAACGCTCGGTAAAATCATCCTGCCAGCGCCAGTGCACCGCAGCGCGATAACCATCCAGCAGGCCCAACTGAGCCAGCGGGTAAACACCCGCCGATAACCCACCTATCACGCAACCGGAACGCACTAACTGTTTGAGCGCCGAGGCCAAGGTGGAGTTGACCGCCGCAGGTGGCTCATCAGCCAGCAAAAACAGCTTCTGGCAACCTTCCAGCCGCCCCGCCCAAGGCTCGCCGGGCAATTGCCATGCACCCTCGGCGGGCGCTTCGGCTTGCAGAAACGACAGTTCGTAAAGCACTTCCGGATGGACGCGCTGGGCGACACGCAAGGCTTCCTCGGCCAGCGCCAGAGTCAGGGCTTTGGTGCTGGGCCAGATAAGAAAACCAATTCGTTGAGCGGTCATGGCATGCAATCCGAAACGTGTCGCTGTTGTTAAAACTGTGTGCACAGCTTATGGGGCGGGCATCGACGCCCAGGCTGAATCTACTGCAATCAGCTCATGCTGCTTGCCGCGCAGCATGAACGGTTACGTCTCGAAACGCATCGCCAAAACGTAGCTTTTCGTTACTTCAAGCTACCCGACAGGAACTGCTGCAAACGTTCGGACTGCGGATTGACCAGGACTTCACGAGGATCACCGCGCTCTTCGACCACGCCTTTGTGGAGAAAGATCAATTGGTTGGAGACTTCACGGGCGAAGCCCATTTCATGCGTCACCACGACCATGGTCCGGCCTTCCTGAGCAAGGGCCTGCATGACTTTGAGTACGTCACCCACCAGCTCAGGGTCCAGCGCGGAGGTCGGTTCGTCGAACAGCATCACCTCCGGCTCCATTGCCAACGCACGGGCAATCGCCACACGCTGCTGTTCGCCACCGGACATATGCCCCGGATAGGCGTCCTTACGGTGAGCAACGCCTACTTTGGCCAGGTAATGCTCGGCTTTTTCCAGCGCTTCTTTTTTCGACACACCCAACACATGCACCGGAGCTTCGATGATGTTTTCCAGCGCGGTCATGTGCGACCACAAGTTGAAGTGCTGAAACACCATGGACAGACGCGAACGCATGCGTTGCAGCTGTTTCGGGTCCGCAGCACGCATGCTGCCGTCTTTGTTGGCGACCAGCTGAAGCTCTTCGTTGTTGAGCAGAATCTTGCCCGCATGGGGCTGCTCCAACAGATTAATGCAACGCAGGAAGGTGCTTTTGCCCGAACCACTGGAGCCAATGATGCTGATCACATCGCCCGCTTTGGCGGTCAGGGAGACTCCCTTGAGCACTTCATGGCTGCCATAGCGTTTGTGCAGGTCCTGGACTTCCAGTTTGTTCATGCTTTCAGTTCTCACAAATGGGTCAGTCATTGAGCAAGCGACCCTGACGTCGGGCAGTACGACCCGCCACCTTGGCCAGCCAGAAGCCCGGCTGGGCGTAACGCAGTCGCTCGATGGCAAACAACACCCCGGCGGTATTCGAGCAAACAGTACTGACCCGGTCAGACAGCGGATCAATCACTTCAAACAGCGGCTCACCCACTTCGACCCAGGCGCCTGCTTCACGCAGGAAACTCACCACGCCAGGGTGCGGGGCGAACAGCAATTCAGTGCCTTCGAACGGCATCCCTTCGCACTCTTCATGGGCTGCCTGCGGCCAGTCACCACTGATAAAACCTTGCCCGGCAAGAAACGCCAGAATGCCTTCGGCATGAGCCTCGGCCTCAGGTTTACCGGTATCGGCCTGACCGCCCAGTTCAATGGTAGTTGCCAGGCAGGCCAGCGGGATCTGCGCATCAGGGAAAATCCGCGACAGGCGCAACCACGGTAGCGAACAGGCCTCGTCGAACGAGCTGCCACCCGAGTCTTCCGCCAGCAAAGCCACTTGCACATTCAAATGCGCAGTCAGCGAGCGCCATTGCGGCCAGTGCTGCGGCAAGGCGTACATGTGCAATGCAGCATCGGCGTCGCAATGCAGGTCGAGCACAACATCGGCCACGCACGCGTGACTCAGCAGAATCCGCTGCATGCCGCGTAGCTCACTTTCAGCTGGAGGCAGATTGGCCAGCACCGTAGCCATGGCCTGACGGATCAATTGCACATTGCTGTGCGGGTCATCGCCCAACTGGCCTTCAAGCAACTCGGCCACCGGCTCGCTCAGTTCGGAAAAATCGCGATTGAAATTCTTGCCACTGCCAAACTCGAAACGGCCCTGGTGCGCGCCTTGCAGCAGCTGGCCCAGGCCAATCGGGTTGGCGACCGGTACCAGTTCGATAACGCCCTTGAGCGCGCCCTGCTCTTCCAGTTCGGCCAGACGCTTCTTCAGCTCCCAGGCCGTGCGCATACCCGGCAGTTCATCGGCGTGCAGGCTGGCCTGAATGTAGGCCTTGCGCTCGCCGCTGCCGAAACGAAACACGCTGAGGTGGCGCTCGGTGCCGAGGGTGCTCCACGGCAATACATGATCGGTTCTTTGCATGTCAGGCCTTCCGGGGTGCGAGGTAGCCCAGCCAGCGGCGTTCAGCCAGCTTGAACAGGCGCACCAGAATGAATGTCAGGCACAGGTAGAACACGCCTGCGGTGATAAACGCCTCGAAGGGCAAAAAGCTTTCGGAGTTGACCGCCCGGGCCGCTCCGGTGATGTCGACCAGAGTGACGCTGGACGCGAGACTGGTGGTCTGCAACATCATGATCACTTCGTTGCTGTACTGCGGCAGCGCTCGACGCAAGGCCGAAGGCAGCAGGATGCGGCGGTACATTTTGGATTTGGACATGCCCATGGCGCGTGCCGCTTCAATCTCGCCCGCAGGCGTAGCCTTGAGGCTGCCAGCGATGATTTCCGCGGTGTAGGCGCTGGTATTGATCGCAAACGCCAGACAAGCGCAAAAGGTCGCACTGGACAGCCATGGCCACAGGAAGCTTTCCCGGACCGCAGCGAACTGCGACAGGCCGTAATAGATCAGATACAGCTGCACCAGCATCGGCGTGCCACGAATCACGTAGGTATAAAGCCATGCAGGCATATTCACCCAGGGCTTTTTCGACACCCGCATCAGGCCCAGTGGAAACGCCGCCAACAGACCAAACACCAGGGCGATGCCGAGCAATTCAAGGGTGGTCAGCAGACCGGCGAAGTACAGCGGCAGACTGTCCCATATGACGTTGTAATCAAAAATCACAGGTCAGCCGCCCTTACTCCAACGGAGTAACGTTTTTCGACAAGGCGCAGAGCCAACAGCGAAACGCTGGTAATCAGCAAATATATCCCGGCCACGGCCAGGAAAAAGGTAAAGGGCTGACTGGTGGCGTCGCCTGCCTGCTTGGCAAGAAACATCATGTCCTGCAGACCGACCAGCGAAATCAGCGCGGTCGCCTTGGTCAGTACCAGCCAGTTGTTGGTGAAGCCGGGGATCGCCAGGCGAACCATCTGCGGCACCAGAATTCTGAAAAACACTTTGGAGTGACTCATCCCGTAAGCAAGGCCTGCTTCGGCCTGCCCTTTTGGAATGGCCATGAACGCACCCCGGAAGGTTTCCGACAGATAAGCACCAAAGATGAAACCCAGGGTGCCGATACCGGCAGCCAGCGGGCTCAGGTCGATGTAATCGTCGTGACCGAGCATCGGCGCAATGGTGTTCAAGGCCCCCTGACCGCCATAGAAAATCAGCAGGATCAGGACCAGATCGGGAATCCCGCGAATCACAGTGGAATACACGTCACCCAGCCAGGCCAGCCAGCGCACCGGCGACAAACGCAACGACACACCGATCAGACCCAGGACGATTGCCAGCGCCATCGACGACAGGGCCAGTTGCAGCGTCAGCCCTGCGCCCTCGAGGATGACAGCCCCGTAGCCATTCAACATGTTGTGCAGTCCTCATGGGTGTAAAAAATGGCGCTAGCCACAACACCGAAACCGGCTTCTGGCTGCGCCATCCGTGACGACAGGTTTACTTGCCGTAAACGTCGAAGTCGAAGTACTTGTCCTGAATCTTCTTGTACTCGCCGTTGGCGCGAATCGCAGCGATGGCGGCATTGATGCGCTCAACGTTGGCTTTGTCGCCCTTGCGAACAGCAATGCCGATGCCGTCACCGAAGTAAGCCGGGTCGGTGAATGCCGGGCCGACAAAAGCATAGCCTTTGCCCGAATCGGTTTTCAGGAAACCGTCCTGCAGCAGGGTCGCGTCCGCTACCGTGCCGTCCAGACGACCGGCCTTGAGGTCCAGGTAGATTTCGTTCTGGGAGCTGTAGGACTTGATCACAGCGCCCTTGGGCTCAAGCACTTTTTTCGCGAAAGTGTCGTGGATCGTTCCACGTTGCGCGCCGATCGTCTTGCCTTTGAGTTCATCCAGGCTGTCGCTGACGGTGGTGCCTTCCTTCATGACCAGGCGCGCCTGAGTGCTGTAGTAGCGATCAGTGAAATCAACCGACTTCTTGCGGTCTTCGGTGATGGACATCGAAGAAAGGATCGCATCGATCTTGCGCACTTTCAGTGCCGGGATCAGGCCGTCGAATTCCTGCTCGACCCAGGTGCACTTGACCTTCATCTCAGCACACAGCGCGTTGCCGATATCGTAGTCGAAACCGACGATGCTGCCGTCCGGTGCTTTGGAGGCAAACGGAGGGTACGCTGCTTCAATACCGATTTTCAGAGGCTTTTCGTCTGCGAACACTGGCTGCGCCAGAACGGTCAGCGCCATTGCGCCAAGCAGCATGAGCTTTTTCATTGTCAGGACTCCGTCGGTAAAACACGACAAATGGCAACGTGAGCAAGAGCCCAGGATGCGAAGAGGACTATTGGAGATAGACGCCAGGCGACTGGGACCGGTATGCGGACCTGCAAGCCTGCGGCGAGTGAGCGGCATTTTAACGGGACGCTCGAAGTCGATATTTCTTCAATGCGACAACTAGTTACAAATGCACTGAAAATCACGGCATGCGCATTGACAACCAAAAACGGTTATGCAAAGGCGAAAAGAGGGATAACCCGTGATTGCAGCAAAATGCGCGCCCATTATTGGCAAAGCCTTGTAATACGGCAAGGGCGGGATTGCCGCATGTTTATCTGCCAGCTATTTGAGTAGCAGATTCTTACAGATGTGAGGTGCGTTGCCCCATAAGCGGGAGTGGCGTTACCTGAGCGGTGGGGTGGGTAACAGGTCGATATATATCCTGGTTGGATGAAGCTGAGATTTCGTGGAGCCTGAGGTTTTTGTGCTGCTCCTATCGCGAGCAAGCTCGGCTCCCACATGAAATCGCATTCTCATGTGGGAGCCGAGCTTGCTCGCGATAGGAGCGCTTCGGTTTTGATTTGGAAAACAAAAGCCCCACCCGGCTCACACCGGATGGGGCTCTTTCAACCGCTGACTATCAGGCCACTTTCATGGTCTTGTGCGTATCGATCAAATGCTGCACCACGCTCGGATCGGCCAGGGTCGAGATATCGCCCAGCGAATCGTATTCACCCGTGGCGATCTTGCGCAGGATGCGGCGCATGATTTTCCCGGAGCGGGTTTTCGGCAGGCCTGGCGCCCACTGAATCACATCTGGCGAAGCAATCGGGCCGATTTCTTTACGGACCCAGTTACGCAGCTCGTTGCGCAAAGCATCATCCGGCACTTCACCGCCGTTGAGCGTCACGTAAACGTAGATGCCCTGCCCTTTCAGGTCATGAGGTACGCCGACCACTGCGGCTTCGGCCACCTTCGGATGCGCAACCATCGCACTTTCGATTTCAGCCGTGCCCATGCGGTGGCCAGAGACGTTAAGCACGTCATCCACGCGACCGGTGATCCAGTAGTAACCGTCCTCGTCACGACGCGCACCGTCACCCGTGAAGTACATGCCGCGGAAGGTCTTGAAGTAGGTATCGACGAACCGGTCATGGTCGCCGTACAGGGAGCGCGATTGACCCGGCCACGAATCGAGGATGACGAGGTTGCCTTCGGCAGCGCCTTCGATCAGGTTGCCAAGGTTATCCACCAACGCCGGAATCACGCCGAAGAACGGACGCGTTGCCGAGCCAGGCTTGAGGGCCGTCGCGCCCGGCAGCGGGCTGATCAGAATGCCGCCGGTTTCGGTCTGCCACCAGGTATCGACGATCGGGCAGTTTTTCTTGCCGACCGTGTTGTAGTACCAGTTCCAGGCTTCCGGGTTGATCGGTTCGCCCACCGAACCCAGCAGGCGCAGGCTTGAACCGTCAGCGCCTTCAACGGACTTGGTGCCTTCAGCCATCATCGCGCGGATGGCAGTCGGTGCGGTGTAAAGGATATTGACCTTGTGCTTGTCGATGATCTTCGACAGACGCGTGATGTCCGGATAGTTCGGTACGCCTTCGAACAACAGCGTGGTGGCGCCGTTGGCCAGCGGGCCATAGACGATATAGCTGTGGCCCGTGACCCAACCAACGTCAGCGGTGCACCAGTAAATTTCGCCCGGTTTGTAGTCGAACACTCGCTCGTGAGTCAGCGCGGCATACAACAGATAGCCGCCCGTGGTGTGCAGCACGCCTTTCGGTTTGCCCGTTGAGCCAGAGGTATAAAGGATAAACAGCGACTCTTCGGCCCCCATTTCTTTCGGCGCACAGATCTCGGACGCCACGTCCAGCAGCGAGTGATACCAGATGTCACGGTGGCGGTTCCATTCGATGTCGCCGCCAGTGCGTTTGCAGACGATGACTTTCTGCACGCTGGCGGTTTCCGGGTTGGTCAGCGCCCGGTCAACGTTGGCTTTCATGGCGGTTTTCTTGCCGCCGCGCAGACCTTCGTCAGCAGTGATAACCACTTTGGATTTGCAGTCGATGATGCGGCCAGCCAGTGCTTCGGGCGAGAAACCACCAAACACAACCGAGTGGATCGCACCGATACGGGCGCAGGCCAGCATGGCGACCACGGCCTCGGGGATCATCGGCATATAAATAGTGACGACGTCGCCACGGTGCACATCCTGACCGCGCAACGCGTTGGCGAACTTGCAGACTTCGGCATGCAGCTCGCGATAGGTAATGTTGCGGCTTTCGGAAGGATCGTCGCCCTCCCAGATGATAGCGATGGTGTCGCCGCGCTCTTCGAGATGGCGATCCAGGCAGTTATAGGCGACGTTCAGGGTGCCATCGGCAAACCATTTGATGTCGACGCGATGGTCATCGAAAGAGGTCTGCTTGACCGAGGTAAAAGGTTTGATCCAGTCCAGACGCTGAGCTTGTTCACGCCAGAAGCCATCGGGATTGACCACCGACTGCTGGTACATGGCCTTGTAGGTCGCCTCATCGGTCAGCGTGCTCGCTGCGACTTCTGGGCGGACGGGGTACAGGGAAGCTGCACTCATCTTGGTTACCTCGGTGGATAGTTGTTGTTTTATGCCCCTGTTGTATCCGCCTGTCGGCGTCGGGACCATTCGACGATGGTCTTACCGTTCAGATAAACAGGCCCGTTAGGACCATTGAAAGGCACAGACAAGACCGCAGTCAACCGTTCATAAGCCTCTGGACCGGTGCTCTCAGGGATTGTTGTCAATTCGCTCAATAGTGTTTATCAAAAGTGTTTCTATATGAAGTGCGGTGACAGGCATAGAATCGACTTCGCCACACAAGGCACCTGATAAATAACTGACAGCCCCCACGGCGAGTTAATCATTAAAGGCTACACATCGCTTTACAAGGGCGGTGTATCCCCTCTCGAACTCAAGAAGGTAAGACAGAAATGAAAGTTTCACTGTTGGTTCTGGCACTCTGTGGTTTCAGCACATTTGCAATGGCTGAAGAATCCGGAGCAAAAGTTGCTGCCCAACAAGCACGCGTCGAGCAGTACACCTACGGCAGCCACCCTGATATTGCCAAAGTCATTTCCATCACCGCCATCCCTGACGTCTGCAAGGTCGTGCCAATGCGCATGACCTATGAAGACTCCAAAGGCCAGCAACACGTGATGGGCTATCAGGTCATGGGTAACGGCTGCAGCAATAGTTGAGGTTTTCGGGACAACGCTATTACGGGGTCAAGCACACCCTCTGTGGGAGCGAATTCATTCGCGAAGGGGCCGGTACACTCACAACCCGTGTATCGCCTGAACGACCGCCTTCGCGAATAAATTCGCTCCCACAGTTAATCCCTCTTCAACTCAGAAAGACATGTGCTGCCTGATAATTAATACCATTAGGCGTTAATAAAACGCCGACCATTAAAATTCGATTTACACACGATCAGGCTTGTTAGAACCCACCCCATAATCCCGCAACTTGTTAGCCACTGTTGTATGGGATACACCCAATCGTTTTCCAAGTTGTCGACTGCTGGGATATTCCGCATATAAACGCTGCAATAACGCCTTTTCAAAACGACCGACTATCTCTTCCAGCCCTCCGTCCATGGAGAACTGTGCCAACGGATCGCGCAGGCCGTAATCCGGCAAGCGAATGTGTTCGGCTTTTACCGTCCCGCCCTCACACAACGAAACCGCCTGGAACAGGACATTCTCCAGTTGCCTGACATTGCCCGGCCACTGGTAATGACTCAAACGCTCCATGGCAGCAGTTGCCAGTTTCGGTAGCGGACAGCCTATCTGGCGGCTGGCCTGATCCAGAAAATGCTCAACCAGCGGACCGAGACCGTCCAGGCATTCACGCAACGGCGGGATGTGCAGGGTCAAGACATTGAGGCGATGGTAGAGATCCTGGCGAAATTCACCCTTCGTGCACAGCTCGGACAGGTCAACCTGAGTCGAGCACATGATGCGCACATCGAGAAAAACGTCTTCGTCACTGCCGACTCGCCGGAAGCAGCCGTCCTGCAGGAAACGCAGCAATTTGGCCTGCATGCGCGAACTCAGTTCGCCGACGCCGTCCAGAAACAACGTGCCTCCCGCCGTCAATTCCAGCAGACCCAGCTTGCCCTCGGCTCGCGCGCCGTCGAATGCGCCAGGGCCATAACCGAACAGCTCGGTCTCGGCCATGGCATCCGACAGGCCCGAGCAGTTCATCGCCATCAACGGCGACTGCCCACGCGGACTGGCAAGATGGCAGGCGCGGGCCAGCAGTTCTTTGCCGGTGCCCGTCTCACCTTCGATCAGCAAAGGTGCGTCCAGCGGAGCCATGCGCCTGGCTTCACGCACCACTGCGGCCATGACTCTGGAGCTCTGGAAAATACTGTCGAATCCGCGCAGTTCTTCCTTGCGAACCTGATAGATCTGCTCGCCAACCCGATCCGCACGATGCAGGGTCAACACTGCCCCCGCCATGGCTTCGCTGTCGTCATGGCGCGACTGCAAAGGTGCGATATCCGCAAGAAACACATCGCCCCGAATAGTCACTCGCAAGCCATTGATCCGGGATTTGTTGCTGCGGATCAACTCCGGCACATCAAGGTCTTCGGCGTAACGCGACAACGCTATTCCCGGCACCTCATCCACACGCACGCCCAGTAACTGAGCGGCGGCCCGGTTAGCCGCGACAATCGAACCGCCCATGTCGATGGACAGCACCGGAAACTCCAGTGCACCCAGCAGCGCATCCAGTTCCATATGCCGTCGTTCGCTGGGCATCAGCCCGACACGCTTGACGCCAAAGACGCCGGCAATGGCTTCGAAGCGCGGACGCAATGACTGAAATTGCAGATTAATCAGGTTCGGGCAATGCAAGTAGATGGCGTCGCCGTGCTCACCGCCCACCTCACCCCGGGCGACGTTAACGCCGTAAGAGGCCAGCAGTTCAAGAATGTCGCGGGTCATACCGATGCGGTTCTGGCAGTGCACTTTGATGCGCATGGCAGATGAGTCCTGTGGCTGTTGTTATTTTTGTGATGAGGCGAAGTTTAGCGTCAAGAATTCGTTACACCAGAACCCCGTAAAACTTACTCCACCACAAGATAATCGCGGATTCACCCAACTCGTAAAGATTTCTTTACGGGATTTCGCCATTACCGGCCTTTGCAGACCAAAACGCTGACAGCCTGCAAGCCTGAAATGCGCTATTGATGATCTTGGGCGTTCGCAACAAACCCAATAAAAAGAACCCCGAGGAGAGATGTATGAGCCCTGCGAAATACGTGGCACGGGAACTCGACGATCATGGGGTGATTGATTACCCCAGCGCCGAGCATGAGGTATGGAACACGCTGATCACCCGGCAAATGAAGGTGATTGAAGGCCGTGCCTGCCAGGAATACCTCGACGGCATCGAACAACTGGCTCTGCCACATGACCGCATTCCGCAACTGGCGGAAATCAACAGCGTTCTGGGCGCAACCACTGGCTGGCAAGTGGCGCGAGTGCCCGCATTGATTCCGTTCCAGACCTTTTTCGAGCTGCTGGCCAACAAGCAGTTTCCGGTGGCGACATTCATTCGCAGCCAGGAGGAACTGGACTACCTGCAAGAGCCGGACATCTTTCACGAAATCTTCGGCCATTGCCCGCTGCTGACCAATCCCTGGTTCGCCGAATTCACCCATACCTACGGCAAGCTCGGCCTCAGCGCCAGCAAAGAACAGCGTGTGTATCTGGCGCGGCTGTACTGGATGACCATTGAATTCGGTCTGGTCGACACGCCGCAAGGTCGGAAAATCTACGGGGGAGGCATTCTTTCCTCGCCCAAGGAAGCGGTCTACAGTCTCTCGAATGCGCCCGAACATCAGGTGTTCAATCCTCTGGAAGCGATGCGCACGCCTTACCGTATCGATATCCTGCAACCCTTGTATTTTGTGTTGCCTGATTTGAAGCGGCTGTTCGACCTGGCTCAGGAAGACATCATGGGGATGGTCGAGCAAGCCATGCAGTTGGGTCTGCACGCACCGAAATTCCCGCCCCGCCCTTCATCCAGCTCTTCATCCAAGCCCCCACCCCCAAGTGGCCTGAACAGGAAACCTATTGATGACCAATCTCTCCCAAGCCAGCTGCGAAGCCTGCAGCGCCAACGCCCCGCAAGTCAGTGAAGCCGAACTGCCTGAGCTGTTGAAGCAGATCCCGGACTGGAACATCGAGGTCCGCGACGGTGTGATGCAGCTGGAAAAAATCTACCTGTTCAAGAATTTCAAGTTCGCGCTGGCATTCACCAATGCTGTGGGTGAGATAGCCGAAGCAGAAGGTCATCACCCGGGTCTGCTGACCGAATGGGGCAAAGTCACCGTGACCTGGTGGAGCCACTCCATCAAAGGCCTGCACCGCAACGACTTCATCATGGCGGCGCGCACGGATGAGGTGGCGAAAAGCGCTGAGGGGAGAAAATGAAACTTCTCAGGCTGACATAAACCTCTGTGGGAGCCGCCCCGGTGTCCCTGACACCACGCTGTCGCGCAGCAAACACGGACCCTGTAGGAGCGCGCTTGCCCGCGATTCGGT